>CAISKJ010001645.1 GCA_903885885.1 uncultured delta proteobacterium | reverse complement strand
GCCGTCGCCGTCGCCGTCGCGCCCGCGGTCACCAAAGGGGCCGCGCGGCGGCACGCGCCGCCGACGGCCGTCGACGCCGCGGCCGTCGAGGTGCGGGCGCCCACGGGGCTCAACCTCCTCGCCCGAGACGCGCGCGCGTGAGGCCCCTGCGCGCAGCCCTCCTCGTGGCCCTCGCGGCGGGCTGCGACCCGCACCGACGCCCCGCGAGCGACGCCACGCGCACGCCTCGCCACGACGCACGCCCCGCCCCCGACGCACCCGCAGGCGCCACCATGAACACCCCGGTGATCCCCGACTCTGGCTCCATCGTTCTGCGCGCCACGCACTGCGTCGAGGTGCGCGTCGAGCGCGCCGCGCCGTCGCCCTGGCGCCCCGCGCGCCCGGGCTACCAGGCCCGCGACGTGGACCTCTCGCTCCGCGTGGCGCGCGCGCTCAAGGGCGACCTCGCCGAGCGCCCCGGCGACCTCGTCGAGGTGCGCGTCTCGCAAGAGGGCTACGCCTCGGCGCGCGTGATGGACGCCCTGGGCGGCGTGTGGTCCGACGTGGCGCTCGCGCCCGGCGCGTCGGTGCTCGTGTTCGCCTCGTCGCCGTCGCACGGGCTCGCCGCCCTCGTCGCCGAGCCCGCGTGCTCCGTGGTGCTCGCCGCGGAGCCCTTTCGCGACGAGGTCGCCCTCGCCCTCGCGTCGGAGCCCCTCACCCTCGACGCGCTCATCGCCCGCGCCCACGCCCTCGGTCCCGCGCTCCAGTGGGTGCTGGCCGAGCACCTGTGGGTGCGCCGCGGCCACAGCGCCCTCACCGACGCCCCGACGCGCGCGGCCCTCTTCGGTCTCATGCTCGACCCCGCGGTGTCGCCTGTGGCCCGCGCCAAGATGCTCCAGATGGCCGACGACCTCGCGGGCGCGCCCGACGCGACGGGCGACTACCTCGACGACCTCGCCGTCGCGCTCTTCGACCTCGTCGCGCTCCCCGCAGCGGCGCCGCTGCGCGACGAGGTGGCGTCGACCACGCTCCCCAACCTCTTGCACCTCGACGAGCGGCCGCGCGACCCCGCCGCGGTCTTCGCGCGCCACCCCGACGCCTACGCCCGCGCGCGCGCCACGCTCCGCGCGTGGACGGGCTCGGCCGACGTCTCCGCCCTCGCCCGGTGGCTGCGATGACGTCGCCGCTCCCCGTCGTGCGCTACGGGTTCACCTCCGACGCCGACCCCGACGGGTGGACGGTGGTGACCGTGCGCGCCCGCGAGGCCCTCTCCGAGGTGTACGAGTGCGCGCTCGAGCTCGTGCACGACGAGCTCGGCATCGACCCGTGGGCCCTCCTCGGTCGGCCCGCCACGCTGTCGATCTTTCGCGGCGGCCTCGCGCGCAAGCTCCACGGCGTGGTTCACCGCGTCGAGCGCCTCGGGGTGGTCACCGGCAGGCTCCTGGCGCGGGTGTACCTCGCGCCCGCCCTCCACGCGCTCTCGCGCCGCGTCACCTCGCGGATCTTTCAGAACGTGACGGCCGCCGACGTGCTGCGCGACGTGCTCGACGAGGGCCTCGCGCCCTTTCACCGCGCGGCGCGCCTCGACCTCGCGCGCACCCCCGCCGTGCGCGAGTACTGCGTGCAGCACCGCGAGTCGGACCTCGACTTCGTGCGGCGCCTCACCGAAGAAGAGGGCATCTGGTGGTACTTCGACCACACGGGCGCCGCCGAGGTGATGGTGCTCACCGACGCCCCCGCGGGGGCGCCCGCGGTCGAGACCATCGACGGCGGCCCCGTGGCGGTGCGCGGCCCCGAGGCCGACACCGCGGCCATGGAGTCGATACGCCGCGTCGAGCCCGTCGCCTCGCTCGACACCACCAGCGTGGTGGCCCGCGACTTCGACTGGACGCGCCCCACCCTCGACCTCACGCGCGCGTCGCGCGGCGCCGACGCCAACGGCATGGACCGCGAGGTGTACGACCACCCCGCGGGCCTCACCCTCGGCCCCTACGACGCGGGCGCGAAGCAGTACACCGACGACGACGGCGACGACCGGGCGCGCGTGCGCCGCGACGAGTTCGCCTCCCGCGCCCTGCGCCTCGAGGGCGCGGGCTACGTCACGGCCTTCGGCGTGGGCTCGACCTTCACCCTCGACGGCCACCGCGACGAGGCACTCAACCGCGCGCACCTTCTCACGCGCCTCGAAGTGCGCGGCGAGAACCGCGACGAACTGCGCGTCGACCGCGGCCTCCCCTGGGGTCTCCACAGCTACAGCAACACCTTCGAATGCGTGGCCAGCGATGTCGCGTGGCGCGCGCCGCACCGCACGCCGCGGCCCGTCGTCGAGGGCCCCCAGACGGCCACCGTTGTAGGCCCCGCAGGCGAGGAGATCTACACGGACGAGCACGGGCGCATCAAGGTGCAGTTTCACTGGGACCGCGCGGGCCGGCGCGACGACAAGAGCTCGTGCTGGGTGCGCGTGTCGCAGACCTGGAGCGGGCCGGCGTGGGGATTCGTGTTCATTCCCCGCGTCGGGATGGAGGTCGTCGTCACCTTCCTCGAGGGCGACCCCGATCGCCCGCTGGTCACGGG
>CAISKJ010001644.1 GCA_903885885.1 uncultured delta proteobacterium | reverse complement strand
GCAGGCGCGCTGCGCGAGGGCCGACGCGGGCGCGAGGAGCGCCACGAGTGCGAAGACGAGGGACGATCGTGTCATGGGGGTCACCGCTCCGTTCAACGGTCGAGGGTAGGGCGACCTTGGACGCGCGAGAAGCGCGTGCGCGCCATCGTCGCGTCGATCGCTGCGATCGTCGGCGATGGGGGGCGAAGGGAGTCGAGGCGCGCGGGAGAAAGAGAGGGCGCGCGGGGTCTACGTGACGCCCGCGCGCGCCGGAGGAATCAGGGACGGGTCACGGTGGCGGTGTACGCGCCGGCGCCGCTGCTGCAGCCGTCGACGTAGAGCGCGTGAATGCCAGGGCCCGCGGGGATCGTCGCGGTGAGCGTCGAGCGGTTGCCGCAGGTTCCGAACACGTCGTCGTTGCACACGGACGCGGCGGCGCGACCGGGCGAGAGCTGCGAGAGCTCGGTGTCCCACAGGGCGCGGCCGCAGGTCGACGCGGTCAGGGTGCCCGCGCGCTGCGTCGGGCAGGTGTACCAGTAGTACATGTCTTCGGCGCCGTCGGAGCAGCAGGTCGCCGTGACGCGGCCCGTGGTGCCCGTGGTGGTGCCGCTGAGCACGCGCGAGCCCGCCGCGAGGGCGGTGACCGCGCCGCTGCCCACGGGGACGCGCTGGAAGCGCACCGCGGCGTTGCCCGCGGCGCAGCCCGACACGACCAGGAGGTACGAGCCCGCCGGGAGCTGAGCCATGATCTGCGACGTGGTGCCCGTGGCGCAGCCCAGGAGGCCGCCGTCGTCGTTGCAGGTGGTGCCAGCCGTGAGGCCGCCCGCCGACGTGAGGTTCGCGCCCGTCGCGTCTTGCAGGAAGAGGCTCGTGTCGAAGGCCGAGCCGATGGTGTCGGCGTACACGATCGTCGGCGCGGTGAGCGCGAACGAGTAGAACACGTCGCGGCCCGTGGTGCAGCCGCACGAGCCCGTCGTGTCGTTGCGGTAGCCCGTGGTGTTCACCGTCGTGGTGTAGCTGGTCACGCGCGGGTCGATGGCGATCGGGTTGTCGCGCGTCTCGCCGGGGGGCACGAGCTGGCAGGCGCCGCGCACGCAGGTCTGGCCCGCGGCGCAGCGGCGGTCGCAGCCGCCGCAGTGGGCCTCCGCGGTGTTCGTGTCGACGCAGGTGGCGCCGCAGCGCGAGGTGCCCGCGGCGCAGTTGGCGAGCACATAGCCCACCGTGTAGTTGCCCGTGCCGATGCACGAGTCGACGATGAGGGTGTTGAGGCCCGCCTGCGTGGCCGTGGTGGCCGGGAGGGTCGAGCCCATCGACGCGCCCGCGCCGCACACGAAGGCCGTGCCCACGTCGTCGTTGCAGACGCTGAGCGAGGCCGCGGGGCGGAGGGCGCTGTACTGCGCCACTTCGACGTCGTAGTTGGCGAGGTTGGCGCCCGTGGTGGCGCTGCAGCTGGTGGCCTGGAAGGTCGTCGCCGCCGAGTTCGGGCAGGTGATCCACCAGTACGAGTTCTCGGGGCCGCCCGAGCAGCAGCCCGAGGTGATCTGACCGATGCCCGTCGTGGCGCCCGCCACGGTCTGCACGGTGCCCGAGGGGGCGATGCGCGCCGTCGCGCCGTTGCCCGCGGGCAGGTGCTGAAAGTGAATCGTCGCCATGCCCGCCGAGCAGCCCGAGAGCACGAGGTGGTACGTGCCGGGGTTGAGGCGCGCCACGATCTGGCTCTGGAGGCTCGAGGTGGTGCAGGGCGTCGCGGTGCCCATGTCGTCGTTGCAGGTCACCTGCGTGGGGGCCGGGGCCGTCACGTTGTTGCCGCTCGCATCCTGGATGAAGAGCGAGGTGTCCCACGTGGCGCCGAGGGTGTCGGCGTACACGAGCTCAGGCTGCGTGAGCACGAAGCGGAAGTAGACGTCGTTGCCCGCCGAGCACACGCCGCAGGTGCCCGTCGTGTCGTTGCGCGCGCTCGTGGTGTCGGCCGTGAGGTTCTGCGCGTTGCCCGCGGCGAGGTTGATCACCGTGGCGCCCGCGCGCGTGTCGTTGGCCGGCGGGGTGCCGCGGCAGACGCCCGCCATGCAGGGGATGCCCGTGGGGCACACGTTGCCGCAGCGGCCGCAGTTGGCGGCGTTGGTCATGAGGTTGGTGCAGGCCGCGGTCGCGCCCGAGCCGCACACGGTCTGACCCGCGGGGCAGCCGCAGACGCCCGCGGTGCAGGTCTGGCCCATGGCGCACGCGCGGCCGCACATGCCGCAGTTGGCGCGGTCCGTCGCGGTGTTCACGCACGTGGCAGCCGCGCCCGTGCCGCAGAGGGTCGAGCCCGTGGCGCAGGCGCAGCGGCCCGCGGTGCAGGTCTGGCCGCCCGAGCACGCCGTGCCGCAGGTGCCGCAGTTGGCGTTGTCGGTCTGCGCGTTCACGCACGCGCCGCCGCAGAGGAGCGTGCCCGCGGCGCAGCCGCAGGCGCCCGCGGCGCACACCTGACCCGTGGGGCAGGCGTTGCCGCAGCGACCGCAGTTGGTCGCGTCGGTCTGCGCGTTCACGCAGGTGCGGCCGCAGAGAACCTGGCCCGCGGCGCAGACGCACGCGCCCGCGCTGCAGGTCGAGCCCGTGGGGCACGCGTTGCCGCACGCGCCGCAGTTGGCGCTGTCGGTCTGCGCGTTCACGCACGTGGGCGTCGCGGCCATCGGGGTGCAGTCGGTCTGACCCATCGCGCAGGTGGGACGGCTCGCGCGGCACGCGCCGGCGGTGCACGTCTGCGAGGCCGTGCAGGCGGTGCCGCAGGTGCCGCAGTTGGCCGGGTCGGTCTGCAGGTCGGCGCAGGCGCTGGCGCACATCGTCTGGCCCGCGGGGCACATCGTGGTGCCGGTGCACACGCCCGCGGCGCAGGTCTGCCCCGCGGCGCAGGTGCGGCCGCACATGCCGCAGTTGGCGGCGTCGGTGGCCGTGGTCACGCAGACCGAGCCGCAGAGAACCTGGCCCGCGGGGCAGGTCATGGCGCGGCAGGTGCCGGCCTGGCAGGTCTGCCCCGTGGCGCAGGCCGTGCCGCAGCCGCCGCAGTTGGCCGCGTCGGTCATCGTGTCGGCGCACACGCCGCCGCACGAGGTCTGCCCCGTCGGGCACATCATGGAGCTCCTGCACATGCTGCCGGTGCAGGTCTGCCCGGCCGCGCAGGTGGTGCCGCACGTGCCGCAGTTGGCCGAGTCGTTGGTCGTGTCGACGCAGGTCGAGCCGCAGCGCACCTGCCCCGTGGGACAGTCGGCGGCGCGGCACACGCCGCCGTTGCAGGTCTGGCCGGTGGCGCAGGCGTTGCCGCACGAGCCGCAGTTGGCCACGCTGTTGGTCGTGTCGACGCAGGTGGTGCCGCAGAGCGTCTGCCCCGTCATGCACATCGTGTCGGCCTGACAGGTGCCCGCGCGGCACACCTGGCCCGCGGCGCAGGTGGTGCCGCAGGTGCCACAGTTGGAGCCGTTCGACTGCGTGTCGACGCAGACGCCGCCGCAGCGCGTCTGGCCCATGTCACACGCCGGCGGCTCCTGGTCGGTCGGGACGGGCGTGTCCGTGGGGGGCGGGTTGTCTTCGGGCGTGGGGGTGTCGGTCGGCGTGGGCTTGTCGGTGCCCGAGTCCGTCGTCGGCGTGGTGGCGGGGGGATCGCTCCCACAGCCAGCCACGGTCGAGAGGACCGCGAGCGCCAGACACCAGGTCTTCAATCGGCTCATGCGTGTCTCCGTGCGCGTTACACCGGTGACCCGTTGCACCGACTGCTCCCCATGAGCGCGCGTGCGAAGAACGGTCCGGCGAAAAGCAGTGCGCGCGTCTTCTACCGAAGGTTGCGTGAGGTTTCCACCCCACAGCCGATCTTCCACGCGCTGCTCAAAAAAATGCTCCGCTCGCGCTCAGCGGGCGCGGCGTCGGGCGATCGCGTACACCGGCGCGCCCAGGGCTACGACGCCCAGCGAGGCCGCAACGAGCCCCGGGTCGCTGCGCGCAAAGCTCGCGAGCATGAGCAAGGTGGCCGCGAGGAACCCGAGCACCGTCCACGGGTATCCGGGCACGCGGTAGGGCCTCGGGAGCGCGGGCTCGCGCACGCGCAACACGATCGTCGCGAGCGCGCCGAGGGCATAGAACGGCCACGCGCCCACCACGAACACCTCCGCGAGGCGCCCCACGTGGGGCGACAGCGCGTAGGCGAGCGCGAGCGCGGCGGTCACCGCGATGGCGCGGTCGGGGGTGCCCGCGGGGCCCACGCGCGCCAGCGAAGGGGCGAAGGCGCCGTCGGCCCCCATCGCGGCGATCACGCGGGCGCCCGTGAGCATGCCGATGACGCAGCCGCCGAAGGCCGAGAGGGTCACCAGGGCCGCCATGGCGCGCATCCCCGCGGTGCCCGCGAGGTGCGCGCCGAGCGCGTTGCCGGGCGCCGTCGAGGCCGCGAGCGCGGCGGTGCCGAGCGCGCGGTGGTAGCCCGCCACGACGAGCAGGTACAGCGCCGCGACGCCGGCCGTGCCCACCACGAGCGCGCGCGGAAGGGTGCGCCCCGGGTCGCGCACCTCGCCCGCGATGGAGGTCACGTCGATCCAGCCGTCGTAGGCCCAGAGCACGGGCACCACCGCCGCGAGGAGGCCGCCGGGGGCCGCGGCGATCACCGTGGGCTGCGCCTGCGCAGCGCCGCCGAAGGCCGCGAGCGCGGCGACGCAGAGGCCCGCGGCGCGCGCTGCGGCGGTGACGCTCTGCACGCGCGGCGCGGCGTACGCCCGTCACGTTGAGGGCCGCGACGAGCGCGATGACCGCGACGGAGGCAGCCGTCTCGCGGACGCCCACGACGGGCGCGAGGTGGCGCGCCGTCACACCCGCGAAGAAGGCCACCGACGACGGCACGAGCACGACGAGCATCGCCCAGCCGAAGAGAAAGGCCACCAGGGGCCCGTACGCGCGGCGGAGGTACACGTAGAGCCCGCCGGTGTCCGGGAGGGCCGCGCCAGGCTCGGCGAGGCTCAGCGCGCCGAGGAGTGAGAGCGCCGCGCCCAGGGCCCACACGAGGAGCGCGCGCGACGTCGAGCCGGTGCGGCGTGCCACCTCGGCGGGCGTCTGAAAGATCCCGCTGCCGATCATCGCGCCGACGGTGACCATCGTCGCGTCGAGGGCGCCGACGTCGCGGCGCGGGGAGTTCTCAGCGTTCATGGTGGGAGCCGTGGGGTGATTCGCGATACCGTGACGGTGGGAGGCGAGCGATGCGCAGGTTCGAATTCGTCGAGGGGTCGAGCGCGAAGTTCTGGGAGGCCGCCGTCGAGGCGAGCGCCTTCGTGGTGGTGTACGGGCGCATCGGCGCCGCGGGCCAGCGCAAAGAGAAGGTCTTTCCTTCGGCCGACCTCGCGACGAAGGAGCACGATCGCAAGGTCGCCGAGAAGCTGCGAGAGGGGTACCGTGAGGTGTCTCCGAGCGCCGCTGCAAGCGGCACGAGCGCCGCACCCGCGCTCGTGCTCGCGCCGCGCCCGAAGAAGAAGCCTACCGGCGCCGCCCTCGCGGCCGCGGCCGATGCGCTCATGGCGCTCGAGGCCGAGGTGGGCTCACGCAGCTGGAAGGTCTCGCTCCAGGCGCGCCGCGCGCTGCGGGCCCTCGACGCCGTCGCGGGCTGCGACCCGGCCGACCACGCGGCGCTCGCGTCGGTCTTCGACGGGCTTATGGCCACGGTGATCGCCCCTCGCGGCGCGCGTCGGCTCCCGCTCCGCACGGCGCTCGCGCTCCTCACGCGCCTCGACGCCCGCGCCTTCGCCCGCGCCCTCGCGACGTGGCGCGCGGTCTCCGACGCCTCGCCCGCGGCCCCGGCCGTGCGCGCGCTGGCGGCGCTCAGCGACGCCCTCGACGAGCCCGAGCTCGCCCTGCGCGCGTGCGCGCTGCTCGGCGAGCGCCCCGATGCGGGCGGCGCTCCCGAGGTCGTGTGGCAATCGCGTTGGAGCGCGCTGCGCGCCCGCGTGGATGCGAGACTCGTCGAGCGGTCGTCGACGCGCGCTGCCGTGCTGAAGGCCTTCGACGTCGCGGGCGACCCGCACCTCGCGCGCCGCGTGGCGCGCATGGCGGCGTAGCGAGCGCCGCCCGCGCGGAGGGTGCGATCAGTGGTGGTGGTGCCCGTCGGGGCCGTGGGCGTGGCCGTGCGTGCGCTCTTCTTCCGTCGCCTCGCGCACCGACTTCACCTCGACGTCGAAGAACAGCGTCTGGCCCGCGAGCGGGTGGTTGCCGTCGAGGGTGACCTCCTCTTCGCCGACCTCGGTGACCCACAGCACGATGTGCTCGCCGCGGCGGCCCACGGCCTCGAGCTGCATCCCAACCTCGGGGGTCTCCCCCTCGGGGAGCGAGCTGCGCGGCACGGTGAGCACGCGGTCGTTGCGGCGCGGGCCGTAGCCGTCGTCGGGCTGCACGGTGACGGAGAGCTTGTCGCCCACGGCCTTGCCCAGGAGGGCGGCCTCGAGCCCCGGCACGATCTGCCCCGAGCCGTGAAGGTAGAGGAGCGCCTCGTCGCCCTCCGAGGTGTCGATGAGGCTGCCGTCTTCGGCCTTGAGCGTGTAGTCGATGGCGACGATGCAACCGTCTGCAATGATCATGTGTGAACGGTGTCCTTCCTGCCCGGCGGGTCCGAATACGGGCAGTGACGTTTGCACCCGGTCGTGACAGCGAGCGCGCGGACCATAGCCTCAAGTTCCGCGCCCTGTCGATGCAACCCGTTCACGGGAGCGCGTCACTTCTTCGCGGTGAAAATGTAGCGCCGCGGCCGCGCGTCGTGTTTGTTCTTGCGCGCCGCCGAAGCTCTGCAATGAACCGCACCCTCTCGCACTCCGCCCCCTTCCTGGTGATCGCCGCGACCGCGGCGGGCCTCCTCTGCGACCACGACGCGGCCCGCGCGCAGCCCCGCGCGGCGTCTCCGACGTCACGCGTCGCCGCGCCGCGCGCGCCCCTCGTCGCGACCACCGCCGACGCCTCGACGCTCGCGTCGCCCGTCGACGCATCGACCGACGGAGGCGTCGCGGTCGAACGCGCGTGCCCCGGCGGCATGGTGCTCGCCGAGGGCGACTGGTGCGTCAACGTCGACCAGCAGTGCCTCCGCTGGCTCGACGAGCCCACGCGGCTGCAGTGCGCCGAGTTCGCGCCGCCCAAGTGCACGAGCCGACGCCGTCACATGGCCGTGTGCATCGACCGCTACGAGTACCCCAACCAGCCCGGCGTGAGCCCCACCGTCATGGCCAGCTGGTACGACGCGCGCCGCCTGTGCCGCGCGCAGGGCAAGCGCCTCTGCACCGAGACCGAGTGGACCTTCTCGTGCGAGGGCCCGGCCATGTCGCCGTACCCCTACGGCCTCGCGCGCGACCGCGCCGCGTGTCGCATCGACTACCAGCCCTCGGCGCCCGACCGCGCGCGCCTCGGCGACCCCCGCTACGACCTCGACGAGAGCGCGCGCCTCTACGGCGCGATGCCCTCGGGCACCATGCCGCGCTGCGTGAGCTGGGCGGGCGTGCACGACATGACCGGCAACGTCGACGAGTGGACCGTGAACGAGACCGGCCAGCCCTTCGACTCGGCCCTCAAGGGCGGCTGGTGGGGGCCCATTCGCGGCCGCTGTCGGCCCGCCACCACGGCCCACAACGAGGGCTTC
>CAISKJ010001643.1 GCA_903885885.1 uncultured delta proteobacterium | reverse complement strand
GCCCGTGGCGGCGGCGGGGGCGCGCCACGCGGCCTCGCAGGGCCCCTCGGCGAGCCAGCGCTGCGTCGCGCGATCGAAGCGCCGCGCGAGGGTCTTCGGCGCGTACACGTAGGGCGCGGGCAGCGTGCGCGGGACGTGCACGAAGCCGAAGTCCGACGCGCCCGCGCGGTCGCGCAGCCACGCGGTGGCCTCTTCGGTCTGCGCGTCGAGGGCGTCGGTGGGCGCGTACCAGGCGCGGCCCCGCTGCGGTGTCTCGACGCGCGCCGCGACGCGGGGTGCGGGGCGCGGCGGTGGCGATGCCGCTTCGGCGCGTGCGGGGGCTTCGTCGTCGCCGCGGAGCCAGCTGCGAAAGCGGCCGAGCAGGCTCGCGGCGCGGTCGGTCTCGGGCGGGGTCATCGTCGCTTCGGGCGCGGGCGTCGGTGCGTTCGTCGGTGCGCGTGGCGGTGACGCGGGCACGCGCAGCGCCTCGGCGACGCGCGGGAGCTTCTCGGCGCTCTCGACGAAGCGACCGCGGCCTTCGCCTTCGAGGAAGAGCTCCGCGGGCGCGCACGCGACGCCCTCGTCGTCGGCGAGCTGGCGCCGCCCCGCGAGCGCCTTGCGGAGCTCTGCGGGCGTGATGCGACCCTCGGCGAGGGCGCGCTCGATCCAGCGCAGCGCGGTCGCCGAGAGGGCGTCGTCGCCGGCCGCTGCGAGCACGTCGGCCAGGGCGAGCGTCGTCGCGTGGCCGAAGGGGAGCCAGCGCGCCACCGCGGCGGGAACGGCCATGGCGAAGGCCTCGCTCACGCGGCGGCCCGGGGCCGTTCCGAGGAGCGCGTCGAGCTCCGTCGAGGGCCAGAGGAGCGCGCCCGGGCGCTGCCACGCGCCGCCGTCGTCGGGCACCCACGCGCGGCGGTCGAGGTCGAGCTCGTGGCGCAGCGCGGGCCTCGCGAGCGCGGTCGTCGCCACGTAGCGCGCGAGCGCGAGGCGCGCCTCTTCGCCGTCGCCGAGCCCGTCGCCCTCGAGGAGCGCGCGCAGACGCTCCGTCGAGAGGGTGTCGTCGACGCCGAGCGCGCGGAGAAAGGCACGCATCGTCGGGTCGTCGTCGTAGCGGTCGGAGAGCGTCGCCACGGCGCCGAGGCGCGCCACCCACGGGCGCTGCGCGAGCGGCACCGCCACGAGCTCGCGCGGGGCCCGGCGCGCGCCGTCGTGGGCGGCCACCGTCACGGCGCGGTGAACCTTCAGCGCGCGGGGCAGCGAGGCGAGCGCCTCGGGCGTTCGCACGGCCCGCGCGAGGTGCGAGAGCAGCGCGTCCATGCGCGCGTCGTCGTTGGCCTCGGACGCGCGCGCGAAGCCCTCGAGGAGGTGCCTCACGAGCGCCGTGAGACGCGCCGCCTCGAGGCCCCACGTGTCGCGAAGCCACAGGCGCAGCGCGCGCGGAACCTCGTCGGCCATGTGCCCGTCGAGCCCGAGGTCGGGGAGGTCGTCGTCGTGCACGAAGTCACCGGGCGCCCGCAGCACGCCCGCGCGCGAGGGCACCACGCACGCGCGACCGAGCGCGGCGCGGGCCTCCGGGTCTCCCGCGATCTCGGCCGCGTGCGCGAGGAGCCACGCGTAGAGCGCGTCGCGTCGCATGGCGTCGCGCCATCGCGGGTGTTCGGTGACGGGTCGCGCGCTGCGCGCGTCGCCCTCCAGCGCGGCGGCGATGCG
>CAISKJ010001642.1 GCA_903885885.1 uncultured delta proteobacterium | reverse complement strand
CTCCGCCACCGCCGCCGCCGCCCCCACCGCTGCCGCCCAAGCTCCCCCCGCCTCGCCACCCCGGCTGCTGCAGCGACGCATCTCCCGATGGGCGCGGCTGCGAGCCCGCCGCCGCATTCGCGCCGCCGCCGCCGCCGCCGCCGCCGCGCATGCGCATCATCATCTGCGCCTCGAGCTGCGAGAGGATCGCGGAGGCCTCCTCGCTCGCGAGGAGGCAGTCGAGCTCCGAGTCGAAGGCGAACGGGTCGTCAGAGATGGCGGGAGCGGAGGCGGCTCGCGCAATGCCGCCAGTGCTTGTGGGGGGAACGACGCGATCGAGATCCACGGCGAGGCGCTCTCGGGCAACCTCGGCCGCGTCGAGACGCAGGTCGTGGTCGAGCGAACCCCGTCGCCCAGCGCCACCCGACTCTCCTTCTCGCTCTTCGGCGTCCCCGCGCTCCCCGTGATGCCCGCGACGGTCAACAGCACGCTCCGCGAGGCCGCAGGGGGCGCCGTCACGCTGCTTCAACGCCACCTCGAGGCCCCGATCGCGCTCCAAAACCCCTGATCGTGCACAGGGTGCGTTTTGCGCACGACGGTCGCGATCGGCGTGCGCGTCGTTGGGGGTGCGTAATTTCTTACGCGGTGCGCCCTTGCTCGCGAGAGGCAACGGTGTAAGACGGCCGCGACGCTCGGCCGGGTGAACGGCGGGGTGTCTCTTCGAGGGGTGACGAGGCGTCTGCGCTCGCGGGGCGTCGCTTCGGTGGCTTCGCGCTGTGCGCGGCGCGTCGGCCCATCGTTGCCAACTTGCGAACAGGAGCATTGCGATGGCCTTCGCCGACTTCGAACGCCGCTGGATCGTCGCGATCCTGAGCGGCTTCACCGCGCCCGAGGGGGCGCTCCCGGTGGCCGACGACGAGGTCGATTACGTGCACGCCGCCGAGGTGATGGCCGCAGGGTCGCGGTTCAAGGCGCGCGTCGGGTTGCGGGTCGCGGTGTGGGTCTTTGCGCTCGCGCCCGCGTGGGCGCTCGGTCGCCCGCAGACGCTCGACGAAGTGCCCGCGGCCACGCGCAGCGCGCTCCTCGCGCGGCTGCTCGAGCACCGCGTGTACGGCGTGCGAGGGCTCGCGACGCTGCTCAAGCTCGTCGCGTCGCTCGCGATGATGCGCGCGCCCGCGATACGCGCCCGCAGCGGATACGACCGCGCCGCCGAGGCGCAGACGCGCGCGTCGCGCCACGCGCTCCCCATCGTGGGCGCGCAAGGAGTCGGGGCATGAACGCGCTCGAGGACGAGGCCGATTTCGTGATCGTGGGTACGGGCGCGGGCGGCGCCACAGCGGCCCGTGTGCTCTCGGCCGCGGGCCACTCGGTGGTGATGCTCGAGGAGGGCGCGCGCCTCGTGACGGCCGATCGGCCGCGCGACCTGCTCGGGGCCATGGCGCAGGCGTTTCGCGACATGGGCACCAACGCGACCGAGGGGGCCTCCCCGTTGCCGCTCCTGCAGGCGCGCTGCGTGGGCGGTGCTACGGCCATCAACTCGGGCATCATCTGGCGCCTGCCCGACGACGTGCGTCGCGATTGGAGCGAGCGCTTCGGGCTCGGTGAGCTGGTCGACGAGCGCAGGCTCTCCGAGGCCTTCGACGCGATCGAGCGCGAGCTCGAGATCACCGACACGACGCCCGCCCTCTGGGGCGGCAACGCGGCGCTCATGGCGCGCGGCGCTGAGGCGTTGGGCCTCCCCGGCAAGGCCATCGCGCGCAATGCGACGCGCTGCAAGGGGGCCGCGCAGTGACTCCAGGGATGCCCCGGCGAGGCGAGGCCGAGCATGGACGTGTCGTACGTCCCGCGCGCGATGCGTCAGGGTGCGAGGCTCCACGCGCGGGCGCGCGTCGACCGCGTGCGCTTCGACGGCGGGCGCGCGACAGGCGTCGAGGGCGCCGTGCTCGACGCCGATCGCCGCGCTGTGGGAGCCCTGCGGGTGCGTGCGCGGCGCGCGGTGATCGTCGCGGCGAGCGCGGTGCAGAGCCCGGTGATCCTCCGGCGCAGCGGTCTGCGCGGCGCGGTGGGAGAGACCTTCATGGCGCACCCGGGCTGCGCGGTGGTCGGGCGCTTCGACGAGCCCGTGGGCATGAGCTTCGGCGCCACGCAGGGCTATGAGGTTCCGCTGCGCGAGCGCGGCATGAAGCTCGAGTCGATCTCGCTGCCGCCGGAGATGATGGCCGCGAGGCTCCCCGGCGCCGGCGCGGCGTGGCAGGAGCGAGTCGCTCACCTCGACCACTTCGCGCAATGGGCCGTGCAGGTGCGCATGGAGGCCGTTGGGCGCGTGCGCCCCGCATGGTTCGGCCGCGGCGGCGAGGCCTCGGTGCGCTACGCGCCGACGCGCGCCGACATGATGCGCGTGCGCGAGGGCGTCGCGACGCTCTGCCGTATGATGTTCGCTGCGGGCGCTCGCGAGGTGTACCCGGGCGTCGCGGGCGTGCGCGCGGTGCTGCGCGACCCCTCCGAGGTCGCGCTCGTCGAGGCGCGCGAGCATCGGCAGTCGCACTTCAGCATGATGGCGTCGCACCTCTTCGCGAGCTGCCCGGCGGGAGCCGATGCGGCGAAGAGCGTCGTGGGGCCCGACCTCGCGGTGCACGGTGTGAGCGGGCTCTACGTGATGGACTCGAGCGCGCTCCCGACCAACCTCGGTGTCAACCCGCAGCACTCGATCATGGGCGTGGTGTGGCGCGCCGACGAGCGCCTCGCGCAGCGAGGCGGGAGCGCGGCGTAGCCGTCGGGGTCAGCGCACCGCGTGAGTCGAGCGGAAGAACGCGATCATCGCGTTGAGATCGGCATCGCTCAGGCGCGCCACGGGGATCGCGCGCATGCGGCCCGCGCCCTGACGAATCTGGGCGCGCATGTGCTCCTCCGTCCAGTTCTTGTTGGGGGTGGGCCCTTCGGCGTCGTCGGGCTCGTGGCACGAACCGCACGCACGATCCGCCACGCGACGACCGCGGGCGATCGTCGCGGCGTCGGCCGCGGGAGCCGTCGCGGCGGCGGGCGTCGCAGGCGCCGCAGGCGTGGCCGCGGGGGCGGGCTCGGGCGTGGGAGCCGTCGTCGCCGCCGGAGTCGTAGCAGGGGGCGCTTCGGGCGTCGCAGCGGGCGTCGCAGCGGGCGTCGCAGCGGGCTTTGCGGCGGGCGTCGCAGCGGGCTTTGCAGTG
>CAISKJ010001641.1 GCA_903885885.1 uncultured delta proteobacterium | reverse complement strand
GGCCATCGAGAAGGGCCTCACGCCCCTGCTTCGACAGGTCGCGCGACGGCTCGGGCGTGCGCTCTCCGGCGACGAGCGGCGGTCGATCGCCGCGCGGCTCGACACCGTCGGCCCCGAGCGCCTCGGCGACGTCGTGCTCGACCTCAACGCCGTCGAGCTCGCCGCGTGGCTCGCCAATCCCGACGCCTGCTGACCCATCCCACCTCGCACCCTCGCGCGCTCTGCCCCTGAACCACCGCCATGACCGCGCTCCCCATCGAGCTCCCCACTGCGGAGCAGCGCTCCCTCGACTGGGAGCGGCTCACCGCGCGCTTCGCCTGGCTCCACGCCCTCGCGGGCTGTCCGCAGGACCCGGTGCACCACGCCGAGGGCGACGTGTGGGTGCACACGAAGATGGTCTGCGAGGCCCTCGTCGCGCTCCCCGCGTGGCAGGCGCTCCCCGTGGGTGAGCGCACCGTGGTGCTCGCCGCGGGGCTCTTTCACGACATCGCCAAGCCCGCCACCACACGCTGCGACGAGGCCGGCCGCGTCACCGCCCACGGACACGCGCGCCGCGGCGAGCTCATGGCCCGCGCCGAGCTCTATCGCATGGGCGTCGACTTCGCCACGCGCGAGGCCGTCGCCGCGCTGGTGCGCGTGCATCAGGTGCCCTTCTTTCTCATCGACGAGCGCGACGCGCGGCGCCGCGCCATCGCGCTGTCGCACCGCACGCGCTGCGATCACCTGGGGCTCCTCGCCGAGGCCGACATGCGCGGCCGCCTCTGCAATGACGCCTCGAAGCACCTCGACAACATCGAGCTCTATCGCGAACTCTGTCGCGACAACGGGGTGCTGAGCGCGCCCTGGGCCTTCGCCAACGATCGCTCACGGTTCGAGTTCTTTCAGAAGCCCGAGCGCGACCCCGCGTACGCCGCCTGGGAGGGGGGCGACGGCTTCGAGGTGGTGCTCCTCTCGGGGCTCCCCGCGTCGGGCAAAGACACCTGGGTCCGCGAGCACGCGCAGGGCATGGAGCGCATCTCCCTCGACGACCTGCGCGACGCCCTCGACGCCGAGCCCACCGGCGATCAGGGTGTGGTCATCATGGCCGCCAGGGAGCGCGCCCGCGAGCTCCTCCGGCAGCGCGTCCCCTTCGTGTGGAACGGCACCAACCTCACGCGACAGCGCCGCGCCGAGCTCGTGGGGCTGTTCACCGACTACGGCGCCCGCGTGCGCATCGTGTACGTCGAGTCGCCCTGGAGCGAGCTCGTCGCGCAGAACAAGGCCCGCGCGCGCAGGGTGCCCGTCGAGGTCATCGAGGCGATGCTCGACCGCTGGGAGGTGCCCGATGCGTCCGAGGCGCACCGCGTCGAGCACCACGTACGCTGACGGGCGTTGACCACGCGCACGGGGGCGCGGTAGGCACGCCGGCGGAGCACCATGACGAAGCCTCGCGTTCGCTTTGCACCCTCGCCGACGGGCTACCTCCACATCGGCGGCGCCCGCACCGCGCTCTTCAACTGGCTGTGGGCCCGCAAGACCGGCGGCACCTTCATTCTTCGCATCGAAGACACGGACCAGGAGCGCAGCACCGACGAGGCCGTGCAGGTGATCTTCGACTCCATGCGCTGGCTCGGGCTCGACTGGGACGAGGGTCCCCACGTGGGGGGCGACTGCGGTCCGTACTACCAGATGCAGCGCCTCGACCTGTACCGCGAGCACGCCGAGCGGCTCATTCGCGAGGGCTCGGCCTATCGCTGCTACTGCACCCGCGAGGAGCTCGAGGCGCAGCGCAACAAGCTCCCCGAGAAGAAGCGCGCGCACTGGGTGTACCCCGGCACCTGCCGCGAGCGCCGCGACGAGCCCAACCTCCCCTTCGTGGTGCGCCAGAAGCTCCCGCGCGAGGGCCACGTGGCCTACACCGACCTCGTGTGCGGCGACATGAACATCCCCTGCGACACCATGCAGGATCAGGTGCTCATGCGCTCCAACGGCGTGCCGCTCTACAACTTCGGCGCCGTGGTCGACGACGTCACCATGGGCGTAACCCTCGTGGCGCGCGGCAAAGATCACCTCATCAACACGCCGCCGCAGATTCTGCTCTACCGCGCGCTCGACGCGGCGGTGCCGCAGTTTGCGCACCTTCCGATGATGCTCACCCCCAAGGGGGAGAAGATGTCGAAGCGCCTCGCCGACCAGCAGGGCATCGACGTGCCGGTGGGCAAGTACCGCGACAAGGGCTGGCTGCCCGACGCGCTGCTCAATTACATCGCGCGCTTCGGCTGGGGCTCGGGCGATCAAGAGATCTTCTCGCGCGACGAGCTCATCGAGAAGTTCGACTGGTCGCACGTGGGCAACCACGACGGCCGCTACGACACCAAGAAGGCCCTCTGGGTGAGCGCCGAGCACCTGCGCAAGCGCAGCGACGACGACCTCTCGGCCATGGTGCTCCCCTTCCTCGCGAGCCGCGGGCTCGCGGTGTCGCCCACCGACGCGCGCCTCGCCCCGGCCGTTCGCACGGTGCGCCCGCGCTCGAGCACGCTCGCCGACATGGCCGACGCGATGGACTTCTACTTTCGCGACGAGCCCGCCGTCGATGCGAAGGCCGCGGAGAAGTTTCTCACCGTAGAGGCCAAGGGGCTCCTCACCGAGCTCGCCGCCGTGGTCGAAGGGCTCACCGGAGAGGTCAACGAGGTCGCCTATCACACCGCCGTCGAGGCGTGGCTTGTGAGCAAGGGGCTCGAGATCAAGGCCGTGGCCCAGCCTGCGCGCGTGGCCCTCACGGGTCGCACGGCGTCGCCGGGGCTCTACGAGGTGATGGCCGTGCTCGGTCAGGCTGTCACCGTGGCGCGCCTCCGCAAGGCCGCGGCGTAGGCCGCTGGAGCGCCCGTGAAGGTCGTCTTCTTCGCCTCGCTGGTCTACGTGCTCCTGGTGGCCGTGCTCGCGCGCAAGAAGCTCCCCGAGCTTCACCCGCGGAGGTTCTTTCTCGACACCTGGAAGCAGGTAGACCGTGAGGCCGCCGCGGCGCGCGCCGCCCGCGAGGCCGCGGGCCTCGGCTACGACTGGCGCCCCATCGCGGCGTACCTCTCGGCCGCGGTGATTCTCACCCTGCAAGAGTACTTCGGCGACCGTAACGCCTTCACCACCCTCATTACGCGGGGCATGGTGATCGACTGGGGCGGCGGCCCCAACGGCGCGGCCACGCACCACCTGTCGCTCATCGGCCCGCAGGCGTGGGCGCAAAACCCCCGGTGGAACGAGCTCTACGGGCTCATGTACTGGTCGTTTACGCGCACGCTGGGCTACCTGATCGTGCCCGCCTTCATCATGCTGTTCTGGCGGCGCGACAAGCTCAAAGACTACGGCCTACGCGCGAAGGGCTTTCTCTCGCACGCGTGGATCTACGCGCTCTTCTTCGGCATCGTATTGGTGGCCGTAGTGATCGTCTCGCAGACGGGCGAGTTCTCTCACTACTACCCCTTCTACCATGACGCCTCGCGCTCCTGGTTCGACCTTGTGGCGTGGGAGCTCGTGTACGCCTCGCAGTTTTTCACCCTCGAGTTCTTCTTTCGAGGCTTTCTCGTGTTTGCGGGGCGCGAGGCGATGGGCTCGGGCGTCATCATGGCCATGGTGGTGCCCTATTGCATGATCCACTTCGGTAAGCCCTGGGCCGAGGCGCTCGCGGCCATTCTTGCGGGCACCGTGCTGGGTACGCTCTCACTGAAGACGCGCTCGGTCTGGTCGGGCTTTCTCATCCACGTGACGGTGGCCATCAGCATGGATGTCGCCGCGCTCCTGCAGACCCGCGGGCTCCCCGGGGGCATTCACCTCCCGGCGCGCTGGGGCTGGTAGCGAAGGCGTATTGAGTCGGCGGCCGTCAGCTCGCCGACTGGTTGTGAGAAGCCGCGACACGACGCGGCTGCATCACCGGGATGGTGCGCGTACACGTTCGACGGAGGCTCGCCACCAGCAGGCGGGCGTAAGCACGCCTTGCCGCACGTTGCGCTGTACGCGCCAGGAACATCCCAGAGGCTGCGACGCGTGCTCACGCCCGCCCGCGGGTGGCGCACGTCCGGGCAACAGCCACGCCATGCGCCGTGTGACGCACCGCTTCAGCGAGCGCTCCGCGATGCGTCGCGCAGGGCGTCGGCGGTAACCTCGAAGACCACGCGCTCGCGGCCGTCGGGGCCGGGGCGCGGCGCGATGCGATGGCCGCCGATCTTCTCGACGGCGCGCTGCGAGCGAAGATTGCCCGGGCCCACGAGGAACACGACGCGCGCTACGTTCTGGAGCGCATGCTCCAGCATGAGGCGCTTCATCTCACCGTTGTAGGCGCCTCCCCAGTGCGAGCGGGCGAGAAAGGTCCAACCGATCTCGACCTCGCCGGCCTCGCGGTCGTAGCCGTGATAGCGCGACGAGCCGACGATGCGCCCGTCGCGCGCGTCGAGGGCCGCGAAGGCGCCGCCGGACGCCATGGCGTCGCGGAAGAACGCGCGAAACACCGGCTCCTGATAGCGATCGGAGGCAGGGTGTTGCGCCCAGATGAGCGGGTCGGAGGCCACGGCGTAGAGCGCGTCGAAGTCGTCGGCGCGCAGGGGCCGAAGGTGCACGAGTGTGCCCTGCAAGGTCGGTTGAAGCGCGAAGGTCATGGGGGAGGGGAGTTGGAAGAGGTGGCGGATCCGCAGGGCTGGCGCATCGATTTGCATGTGATTCCATGCGTGTAGCCCGGCGGGTGAACCCGCGGGCTACCATCGCCAGGGCTCACGGACGTGAGCCTTCCACAGTGCGTTCGCATGGAAGACGGTAGCGCTTGCACACCACGTCGGTCTTGGGGGCGGCGAAGACGGCGTGCACGGCGCCTTGTACCTCTACATGAACACAGGCTCAAGCCCGCGCAAGCCGACCGTCGCGTGGGCGCAGCTTCGCGGCTCATCGAGGCTGCCCAACGGCCGAGTTCAGCGAAGCGCAGTGGCGCGTCGCCGTAATGACCGGTTGGGCACCATTTTTATGTGGGAAGCTGGGTGTCGAACAGCCGTTGATCTGGAGAACACCAGCCTACGATGCGATCCATGGCACCCGTTATCGCATCGTACAAACGCTCGTCGGGGTTCAGCTGTACTTTCGCGAGCTCAGCTTCAAACAATGCATACATCTCTGATTGACTGACCCCCTCGGCCTTCAGCTCTTTAGCAAGAGCGACCAGAGCCTTCTCGGGGACCGGGGCATGCAGTGCCTGCGCGATGCGGGTAGAGAGCGGTGGATGAGGCACGGCAGTACCTATGGGGCCAACGGCTGGCCGGTCTGCCGCCGCAGGGGGCCAAGTGAGTTCGCATCGAACTCATTGGTCGCGGTCGGCAGCACCGGCTTGTTCGGCCCGGCGAGCCAGGTGGGGTGATCCACGCATCGGCGTTAAGTGAGAACGTCTCGGAGGAATCCGAGGCAGGCGTCGAGGGCGGCGGGACGCGACGGCGGATGGTTCGATCGAAGCCCTTGGACGATCTGCGGGGCGAGGCGAGCAAAGTCGCACAGGGTGACGGGCAG
>CAISKJ010001640.1 GCA_903885885.1 uncultured delta proteobacterium | reverse complement strand
CTGCTCGCGCTGCAGGCCGCGGGCGCCGAGGCGCTCGGCTTCGCGGGCCCCGCCGCCGTCGCGTGGGTCGAGCGCGCCCTCGCCGACGACCGCGTGCGCGTGCGCGTCACGGCCATGTCGATGGCGCCCGTCGATCCGCACGTGGCGGTGTCGGGGCGCGCGGTCATCGACACACGCACCGCGCGGGCGCTCTTCGCGCGCGAGGGCGTGCTCTTCGTGGGGCGCGAGGTGGTGGCCGTGCACCGCGCCACCGTGCACGACGGCGGGCTCCTCGACGACACCGGCGACGGCGCGCTCGACCCCGCGGGCTTCGGCGTGGTCGTCGTGGTCACCGACGCGGCGAGCGCCGCGCGCGCCGAAGACGCGCTCTTCGACGGGCTTCGTAAGCCGCAAGACGGCATCGTGTCGCGCGCCCTCAACCGACCGATCTCGCTGCGCGTCACGCGCGTGCTCGTGCGCACGGGGCTGCGCCCCAACCAGCTCTCGGGGGCGATCCTGTCGTTCGGCGCGGCGGGCGCGTGGCTCGCGGCGCAGGGCTCCTACGGGGCCATGGCGCTCGGCGGGCTGTGCTTTCACACCCAGTCGGTGCTCGACGGCTGCGACGGCGAGCTCTCGCGGCTCACGTTTCGCGGCTCGCGCCTCGGCGAGTGGATCGACACCGTGGGCGACGACCTCACCAACTACAGCTTCTTCGCGGGCGCCGCGTGGGGCCTGCACCGTGCGGGCCTCGGCGCGCTGCCGCTGTGGGCGGGCGCGGCGGGCGTCGGGGCGGGCCTCATCGCGTCGGGCATCGAGTACCGATACCTCGTGCGCATCGGCAGCGGCGACCTGCTCAAGTACCCCCTGGGCTTCGGCAAAGACCCCGACGCGTCGAGCGAGCCCGAGACGGGCGTGAAGCGCGTGCTGGGCCTCGCGAGGCCGCTCTTCAAGCGCGATTTCTTCGTCTTCGCCACGATGCTCTGCACGGTGGCGGGGCCCCACGCGACGGCCGTGATGCTCGTCGTGTTCGCGGTCGGCGCGTGGATCACGCTCGTCGCGGTGCTGCGCTCCGAGTGGGCGCGACGCGGCGTCGTGCCGGGGCGGGAGCCGCGCGCCCCGTGACCCGTCGGGTGCTCATGGCGTCGTGGCTGTTTCCGCCGCACGCGTCGATCGGGGCGAAGCGCGCGTACCGCTTCGCGCGGTGGCTCCCTTCGCACGGCTGGCACCCGACGGTGCTGTGCCGTCGGCGCGCGCCCGCGTCGAGCCACGACCCGTCGCCGTGGCCGCTGCCGCCCGAGGTGACGGTGCGCGCCGAGTACGACGCCGCGGTGTTCGCGCGCTTCACGCCGCCCCCGTCGGAGGCCGCCGCGGGGCCGGCGCAAACCGCTCCGGCGAAGGGCCTCACGCGCGCGTGGCGCGACCGCCTCGATGAGCGGTGGAACCTCCTCGTCGACGCCGTGGTGCCCTGCGAGACGGTGGTGGTGCACGCGCCCCACGCGGCCGCGCGCCTCGACGCGCTCGCCCCCGCGCACGACCTCCTCTGGACGACGAGCTACCCGTATCACACGCACTGGCTCGGGGTGCGCGCCGCGAAGAAGCACCGCAAGCCCCTCGTGGTCGACCTGCGCGACCCGTGGACGCCCAACTGGGTGCACCGCCGCAAGATGCCCCACGCGCGCGCCGTCGAGGCGTGGATGGAGCGCGAGGTCTTCGAAGCCGCCGACGCCATCGTGGTGACCACGTGGGCGCTCGAAACGCTTTACCGTGAGATGTTTCCGCGCATCGCCCACAAGTTCGTGACGCTGCACAACGCCTTCGACGCGGCGCCCGAGGCCGCGGCGCCCGCCGTGGGTGCGGGGGGCGTCGTGCGGCTCGTGCACTTCGGCAACGTGTACGGGCCGTGGTCGTTTGAAACGCTGTTCCGCGCGCTGGCGGCGCTGCGCCGCGAGGGGGCGCTCGCGGGGCGCGCGCTGGTGCTCGAGAACTACGGCAAGCTCTCCGACCGCGACCGCGCGATGGCCACCGCGCTCGGCGTCGACGACCTCGTGCGCGTGATGCCCGGCGTCCCCTTCGCCGAGGGCATGGCGCGCCTGCGCTCGGCGGACCTCCTCGTGCTCGCCGCGTGGAGCGACCCCGACGCGCGGCTCTACGTGCAGGGCAAGCTCTTCGACTACCTCGCCGCGGGGCGCCCCGTCGTGGCCGAGACCGCGCACGAAGACGTGACGCGCATCCTCGCCGACACGCGCGCGGGCTTCGTGGTGGCGCCCGGCGACGTGCGAGCGATGACCGACCTCGTACGTCGCGCGCTGGCGCCCGGCGGCCTGCGCACCGACGCGACGGAGGCGACGCGCGCGCCCTTCTCGGCCCCCGAGGCGACGCGGCGCCTCGCGGCCCTCTTCGACCGGCTGGTGACGACGTGAGTGATGCAACCGTGACGGGCGCGCAGGCGCCCTTCGTGACCGTGGTGATCCGCTCGTACAACCGCCTCCCCGAGCTCGCGAAGCTCGTGCAGGTGGTCCTGGCGCAGCGCGGCGTCGACTTCGAAGTGCTCATCGTCGACTCGACGCAGAACGTGTCCGACGAGGGCGTGTTCGACGTGCTGGGCACGCGCGACCCGCGGGTGCGCCTGCTGCGCTCGCCCCCGCGCGGTTGCGCCGCGGCGGCCAACGAGGGCGTGCGCGCGGCGCGCGGCGAGGTGGTGGCCTTCGTCGACGACGACGACGTGCCCGTGGGCGACGGGTGGCTCCACGCGCTGGTGCGCAACTACCGCGACCCGCTGTGCCTCGGCGTCAACGGCCTGCTCGAGTACACGGGCGGCGGCGACGAGCGCGTGCCCCGCGTTCGCTCCGGGTGGCTGCGCGACCGGTGGATGCTCTCCTACGGCCCGTTCAAGAAGCCGCGGGTGTTTCACGGCTCGCCCAACCGCAAGGTGGGCATCGCGTGGCTTGCGGGCGGCAACAGCTCCATTCGCAAGAGCGCGTGGGCGCGCGGCGGCGGCTGGGACGAGTACCTGCGCTACCACAACGAGCACTCGCTCTTTCTGCGGCTCAACCGCGCGATGCGTGCGGGCGAGCACCTCGTGTACGACCCCGAGGCGCGGATGATCATCCGCCGCGACGTGCCCGGCGGCCTCGATCATCGCACCGAGGTCGACTGCCGCGAGCGCATCGACACGCTCGCGAAGTACTACTTCTGGCTCGTGGCGCGCGAGCACCCGCTGCGCATCTACGGCGCGCTCCCGGTGTTTCTGCCGTACTTCGTGCTCGACGCGGGCATCCACGCGGCCGAGCTCGCCGAGCACACGCAGGCGAGCCTCGTGCGGCAGTTCGTCGACGGCGCCCTCTACGCGCCGAAGGCCGCGTGGAAGCACCTGCGCAGCGGGCCTCCCCGGACGTAGACGCACCCCATGTTGGCATGGGCGCACTCCATGTTGGCATGGGCGCACCCCATGTTGGCGTGGGCGCACCCCATGTTGGAATGGGCGCACCCCATGTTGGAATGGGCGCACCCCATGCTGGCATGGGCTCACCCCATGTTGGAATGGGCGCACCCCATGTCGGGTCGGATGTTCAGGGGATCGAGGGAGCGGCGACGGCAGGGCGGCGAACACACCGCCCTGCACGATCGCGACGGGAGATCAGCCGGCCGAGCCGCCGTCGGTGGCGGTCGAGGCGTCGGTCGCCGTGGCGGCGTCGGTGGCGGGGGTCACGTCGGCCGCGGGGGCGTCGGTGGTCGCGGGGCGGTCCGTCGCGGCGTCGGCGGGGGCGGTGCCGCCGTCGCCCACGATGCCCGTGCGCTGCGCGGCGGTGGGGAAGTCGCAGAGCGGGTCGGCGTCGGTGATCGGCATGTCGCTCGCGTCCTCAGGGAAGCGGCAGATGTGCGGCGAGCGGCAGTCGGAGTTCGCCGTGCAGTT
>CAISKJ010001639.1 GCA_903885885.1 uncultured delta proteobacterium | reverse complement strand
GGTCGCGGCGGTTCGGGCGGCGGCGGCGGTCCGCGCCCTGCGCCCGCGGCCCCGCGCAACGACGCGCACGACGTCCCCCCCGACGACTTCGGCGGCGGCGGCGGCGGCGGCAGCGACGACGACATCCCCTTCTGAACTGGGAGCATCGCTTTCGGCGCGATGGTTTAGTCTCGCGCCGTGAAGCGCTCGCTGCTCGGCATCCTCGCGATCGTGTGTGCACCGCTGGCGTCGTTCGCCACCCACGGCAACACGATCGAAGACGTTCGCTACAAGATCAAATCCGACGACGGCAACCTGTGGGCCGACCGTTACCGCGCGGGGCGCCTCATGCGGGGCCAGTGCGGTCGGCGCTGCATCGCCTTCACCTTCGACGACGGCCCCAACTGGGAGACCACGCCGCGCCTCCTCGACGAGCTCGAGCGGCGCCACCTCCACGCCACGTTCTTCGTCACCGGGCACCGCATGGACGGCGATGGTGGAGTGGCCGAGCGCAACCGCGCGGTGCTCTTGCGGGCGTGGCGCGCGGGGCACCTCGTGGGCAACCACACGTACCACCACGACCTCATGGACACGATGACGGCAGAGACCCTGCGCTTCGAGATCGACCGCACCGAGGCGCTCATTCGCGGGGTGATCGGCACGCGGCCGTTTCTGTTTCGCGCGCCGTACGGGGCGCTCAATCACCCGCGCGCGGTGGGCGAGGTGTTCTCGCGCGGGTACACGCCGGTGTTCTGGGCGATGGACTCCAACGACTGGCGCGTGAACACCGCGCAGGGCGTGTACGACAACGTCGTCGCCGAGCTCGACCGCGCCCCCAACGGCGGCGTGCTGCTCATGCACGACACGCTGCCGTGGAGCGTGGCGGCGTTTCCGCGCATCGCCGACGAGATCGCGCGACGCAACGCGGCCTTCGTGGCGCGCGGCGAGGCGCCCTACGAGATCGTCGGGCTCGATCGCTTCTACACCCCGCTCATGGCGGGCCACGGAGGCCCGGAAACGCGAACGCCCCCGTCATCCCGTGAGGGGCGACGAGGGCGGGCGCGGTGATCGCCGCGCGGTGAGGCGCGACGCTCGGCCGACGAATCAGTGCTGCGTGCCGGGCGCGCTACCGAAGTAGTAGATCACGCTGATGGCGCCGCTGATGATGTCGCCGAGGCCGTAGTTGGGGCCCACGGTGGTGCCCAGGCCGAAGTCGCTGCGCGTCGACGAGGTCGAGAGCTGCGAGCGGCGCGGCACCGACTCGAGGGTCGACGAGGTGTAGCGGAGCTGCAGGCCGAACTGCGCCTGGAGGGCGAGCTGCGGAATGCCGATGAAGCCGAACTGGAGCTCGGCGGCCGCGTTGGCGCCCATGGTGAGCTGCAGCGAGCGGCCCGACTGGTCGGCCGCGTTGTCGTCGGTGCCCGTGGTGATGGCCGACGTCGCGTAGTGGAAGCCGACGAGGGGCGTGAGGTTGATCGAGAGGTGCTTCGACTCGGCGAGCATGACGGGCACGCCGAACTGGAAGCCGATGCCGAAGAAGTTCGGCACGTCGGTGGTCACCGTGTTGGTGCCGCGGTCGGCCGGCGTCGTGGTCGAGCGGCTGCCCGACGAGAAGCCGATCGAGAGGCCGCCCTCGATGGCGAGGCCGTTGCTGAGCCAGTAGCGCGCGCCCACCGTGTGGAGCGTGGCGTTACCCGCCGAGGCGCCGCCCATGAGCGACGCGGGCGGACCCACCGTCACGTTGCCCTGCGTGCCGTCGTAGCTCGGGAGACCCGCGCCCGCGCCGCCGAGGACCGACATGGTCGTGGTACCGAAGTACCGCAGCCCCATGCGACCGACGACCTGCGAGTGGTCCGTGACGCCCGTCGTGTCCGTGATCGAGCCGCCCGTCGAGCCAGCGGCCGGAGCCGGACCCGTCGAGCCGCCGATGTCTTGCGCGCCAGCAACCGAGGTCGTCACCGCGATCGCCGCGCCCACCACCAAACAAAGAATTGAACGCATGCCTTTCGTCACCTTCTGTTTGCGTTGAGACCCACCGCAGCGCCGCCTACAACCGACCCAAACTGAAACAACCTTTGCGCCGCGCGGCGGCTTCTTTCGTCTGCCGCGGGGCACTCTGTCAAGGTTCCTACAACGATTCCAACGGCGCGTAGACATTGTCTGCCACGGGGTGCGCCGACACCCTGCGCGGGCCCACGGTCAGCGCTCTCCGCGCAGGCGAAGCACCGACGCCGTCCACGGTGACGCCGGGTCGCGCGCGGCGGCCCTTCGCATGAGCTCCGCGGCCTCGCGCCGGTCGTCGGTGCGGGTCGCGAGGGCGCGCAGCGTCATCGGCGACGCGGGCGCATCGCGTCGCGCGCGCGCGAGCGCCGCGCCGGGTTCATCGGCCTCGCAGACCCCCGCGTGCGCGCTGCACACGAGCACCACCCACGCGTCGGCGAGCGCGTCTTCG
>CAISKJ010001638.1 GCA_903885885.1 uncultured delta proteobacterium | reverse complement strand
GTGTTCCACGCGCCGTGCCGCGACGAAATGAGCTTGCTGGAAGGTATTTGGGCGTATCGATGCGGAGCGCGCGCGCCCCGCGCGAGGCGTCGCCGCCACGCAGGCGCAGCGGTGCTCAGACCGGCGGCGGAAACTCGCGCACGAAATCGGCGAGGCAGCGCACCTCGTCGGCCTGGTTGCGCCACCCGGTGGCCTTGCGAAACACGGCGTCGTCGACCACCACGGGGTGCTTGATGTGCTGCACCGCGCCGGGCGGCAGGCGCGGCAAGCCGAAGCGCCCGCGCATGAGCTGAAACGCCGCCTCGGGGAGCGGCAGGTTGCGCCGCCCCGTCTCGCGCACGATCACCGAGAGGGGCAGGGGCTGCGGGCCGGCCACGTTGTACACGCCGCGCACGCGCTGGTGCAGCGCGGCGCAGATAGCGTCGGCCACGTCGAGCTCGTGCATGAACTGAAACAGCGGGTCGAAGCCGAGCACCGTGGGCACGTAGCGGCCCTTCAAGAAGCTCGAGAGCGTGCCGTGGCCGGTGGGGCCGAGCGAGTACACGAGGCGCAGCACGGTGGTGGCGAGCTTCGGGAAGCGCCACAGCGACTGGCACGCGTAGAGGTCGGCGGCCACGAGGTCGGCGAGCTCGGGGAAGGTGCTCACCGCCATGGGGGGGTCGTCTTCGTGGTGGTAGAGCGCCTGGTCGGCGCCGGCGCCGTAGTAGGTGGGGCGCCCCACGAAGATCACGTGCTCGACGCCGTACTCGTCGGCGTGTTGAAACACCGCGCGCGTGCCGCCGAGGTTGATGCGATAGCGCTCCTCCGTGGCGGCCACGAGGTGCGTCACCGTGGCCATGTGAATCACCGCGTCGGGGCGGCGCTTGCGAAACAGCTCCTCGGCGGCGCGCTTGCGGATGTCGGCGGCGTGCATCTCGACGCCCGCGGGGGCGCCCTCCCACCCGCGGCGATCGACGCCGATCACCTCGTGCCCTTCGCCCGCGAGGCGCTCGGCCACGAGGCGCGCGATGGGCGACGCGACGCCCGTGATCATCACCCTCATGACAGCCCCTCGGCGGGCTCGCGCCCGAGCTCGCGCAGGCGGCCGCGGAGCATGGTGGCGATCGCGCGCTTCACCTGCTCCACGTTGGCGTGGATCACGTCGTCGTCCTCGTGGCCGGTGCCCGCGAACTCCATCGGCGCGCCGTAGTGGACCTCCATCTTCGCGGGCAGCGGAACGGGCACCAGGTACGCCGGCACGGGCACGTACGGCGCCCCCACGAGGGCCCCGAGCGCGTACGAGTTGGCCACGGTGGGCAGCGCCTCGCCGCCGCCCAGAATGGCCACGGGCACGATGGGCGTGTGCGTCTTCATCGCGAGGCGCATGAAGCCCGTGCCGAACTCCACGAGCGAGTGACGCTCCCAGTAGAGCTTGGCGGTGCCGCGGGCGCCCTCGGGAAACACCATGAGCAGCCGGTCGTCGTTGAGGAGGCGCTCGGCCGTCTCGGGGAGGCCCGTGAACTGCCCCGTGCGGCTCTGCCACAGCGACGAGAAGGGCATGCGGCCCATGAACTTCTCGACCATCCCTTGCGCGAGGCGCGGGCGCTCGAGGGCCATGAAGGCCGACGTGATGAGCATCGCGCCGTCGATGGCGACGCCCCCCGAGTGGTTGCCGATGAGCATCGCGCGGCCCGCGAGGGGCACGTGCTCGGCGCCGAAGGTGTCGACGCGAAAGTACCTTCGGTAGAGCCACCCGAGGGTGGTGTACATCTGCGCGAGGTGCGACTTCGAAACGCCGTAGGGGTCGATGCCGTGGGGGTTCCACGGGATCTCGATGCGGTCTACCCGCGCGCGAATGCTGGGGTCGATGGGGAGTCTCACGCTGCGCCGATCCCTCCGAAAGCGGTTGCGTCGGCGATCGTAGCGTGGCCCTCGCGCGCGAAGATACAGCCTTGTCGATCGCGGCGCGCATCCCTGCTAGAAGGCCGACGCCGCAGTGATCTCCGACGACCTCGCGCCCGCCCTCGACATCCCCGACCGCGTGCCCTGCGCCACCTGCAAGGTGCCCGTCGACCCGCTGCGCGCGCCGCAGGTGGCGGTCATTCACGAGCGCTATCGGTACTACTGCTCGCGCGAGTGCCGCGAGCGCGGCCGCCCGGCGCCCACGCGCCCGCGGCATCACATACGCTCGGCGCGCCCCGCGAAGCCCACCGTGGCCGAGACCATGTCCATGCTGGGCATCGCGCTCGCGTCGCTCCCCGCGGGCGTGCTCGACGGCACCTTGCGTCCGCGCGCGGGCCTCGACGACGACGACCCGCGGCGCGGGCGCAGCGCCGACGAGCTCGTCGACCCGATGCCCCCCGCGGTGGCGGCCTCGGCGGCGGTGTTCGCGCTCCTCTTCGGCGCGGCCACGGCGATCCCGTTGGGGGCGCGCGTCGCGCTGCTCGCGGTGAGCTCCCTCGCGGCGCTGGCCACCGCGGGGCGCGAGGCGTTGCGCGCGCTGCGCCAGCCGGGCTTTCTCGCCCACGTGGCCGCCGTGGTGGGCGCCATGCTCCCCTTCGTCGACGCGCTGCGCTCGTCGGGCGAGCGCGTGCCGAGCTCGCTGCGCGAGGCCTCGGTGCTCGCGGCCGTGGGGCCCGTGGTCGCGTGGGCCTCGCGGGCCCGCCGCGGCGCCAGCAACGCCCGCGTCGAGGTGCTGCGCAACGCGCTCGCCCTCACCGCGCGCGTGTCGCGCAAGGAGCCCCCGCCCGAGGGATCCTCCGACGACGGCACCGAGGCCGTCGACGCGTCGCGGCTGCGCGCGGGCGCCGAGGTGATCGTGGGCGCGGGCGCGGTGGTCCCCGTCGACGGCGTCGTGCGCGAGGGCGAGGCCACGGTGCGCCTGTGGCCGGGCGCGGCGGAGCTCCGTCGGCGCGTCGTGGGCGACGCGGTGCTCGCGGGCGCCACGGTGCTCGACGGGCAGCTCCGCGTGCTCGCCACGCGCGCGGGCGAAGAGGTCGCGTGGGCGCGCCTCACGCGCCTCATGAGCGACGCCCCCACGGCGCCGCGCATCGTGAAGCTCGCGCGCACCGTCGGGCAGCGGGCGCCCTTCGGCGCGGCGGCGGTGGCCATCGCGGCCGCCGTCGCGCACGCGCTGTGGACGGGCGGCGACGGCCTCCTCGCGGCGGCGTGCGTGCTCGCGCTCGCGCCCTGCGCGCTGCTCGCGCCGGTGGTCGAGGTGCCCTTCCTCGAGGCGCTCGTGGCGGCCGCGTATCGGGGCATCGTGTTTCGCGACGCGGCGAGCGTCGAGTCGGCCGCGCGCGTGGGCACCGTGGCCCTGTGCCTGCGCGGCACCGTCACGCGGGGGCGCCTCGAGCTCACCGAGGTGGTCTCGCTCGGCCGGCGCACCGAGAACGAGCTCGTGGCCACCGCGGCCGCGGTCGAAGAGGCCGCCGCGACCGATCCCATCGCGCGCGCGCTCACCGAGGCCGTAGGCCGCCGCGGGCTGCGCATGGAGAACATCCGCCGCCCCGCCGTGGTGCCGGGGCAGGGCATCACCGCGGTGAGCGCCGCGGGCGACCCGGTGCTCGTGGGCAACCGTCGGTTGCTCCTCGCCGAGGGCGTGAGCGTGGCGACGGCCGAAGACATCGCCGCGGCCATCGAGGGCGCGGGGCGCACGGCCGTGTTCGTGGCCATCGACGGCGCCGTCGAGGCGGTGCTCGGCTTCGAAGACGCGGTGCGCTCCGAGGTGCGCTCGGCGGTGCAGGCGATGATCGACGCGGGCTACGACGTGGCCCTCGTCGGGGGCGCGAGCCGCATGACGGTCGAGGCCATCGGGGCGATGCTCGACGTGGCCAACCTGCGCCCCGAGGTGCTCCCCGAGGAGCGCTCCGCGGTGGTGCGCGCGCTCTCCGAGGTGGGCCACGGCGTGGCCGTGGTGGGGCGTCCGGCGCGGGATGGCGCGGCCCTCGCGGCGGCCGACGTGGCCATCTCGATCGACGCGGCGGGCGGCGCGGGCACCGAGACCGCGATGGCGCTCGCCTCCGACGACCTGCGCGACGCGGCGGCGGCCCTGCGCATGGCGAGGCGCTCGCGCGACCGCGCGGTGGCGGCGCTCGCGGTGGGCGGCGGCGTCTCGGGCGTCGGCGCGCTCGCGGCGGTGGTGGCGCCCGCGTGGGGCGTCGCGCTCGTGGCGCTCACGGTGGTGGCGTCGCTCGCGAGCGAGGCGCTCGTGCTGCGCGACGCCGAGCAGGAGAGGGCATGAGCGACGCGGGGCTTCCGGTGATCGTGGCGGCGGCGGTGTGCATCGACGGCGCGCGGGTGCTGCTCACGAAGCGCCCGTCGGGCACGCACCTCGCGGGCGCGTGGGAGTTTCCGGGCGGCAAGCTCGAGCCCGGCGAGTCGCCCCAGGAGGCCCTCGCGCGCGAGATGCGCGAGGAGTGCGGCGTCGAGGTCGAGGTGGGCGCCGCGCTCGACGTCACCTTCTGGCGCTACCCCAAGAAGAACGTGCTGCTGCTCTTCTACCGAACGACCATCACGGCCGGTGCGGTGCAGCACCTGGGCGTCGAAGACCACGCGTGGGTGACGCGCGACGCGCTCGACGACTACACCTTTCCCCCCGCCGATGTGGGCGTGCTCGCGCGGCTGCGCGCGCTGCTCGCCGAGGCCGAGGCCGGCACGTAGCGGTCAGTACACCGCGCGTACGTCGCGCACCGTGGGGTCGGTGGCCTGCAGCGCGGGGAGCACCACGCCCTTGAGCGTGTAGGGCTGGCCCGGGCACCCGCGGCACGCGCCGCCGAAGCGCACCTCGACCACGTCGCCGCTGCGACGCACGATCACGAGGGTGCCGCCGTCGGCGGCCACGAGCGGCGCGACCACCTCGGTGAGGGTGTGCGACAGAGAATCGGAGTCGGGCGCGTCGTCGATCACGTAACGTGCCGCGATCATAACGGATGCCGCGCGCCGCGCGCGCGACGAACTGCGCCCCGCCGCGCGAAATCGCGCGGAAAGTACGCGGGCATTGATTGTTTTGTGCCCAACCCAAGAAGCACTTGCGCCACCGTGACGGGGTGGGCATAGTGCCTTTCGCGGTGGCGCCGGCGTTCCCCCCCCCCCACGCCAATGGCGCCGCCGCTTTTCTTCTCTCTGTCGCCCTCTCGTGAGGTGGCCATGGCGAGTCAGAAAGTGGCCTTTGGGCCGCGCTGACTGCTAAGGCCCGCAGGGCGCATGAAACCGCATCAACGACTCCTGGCGTCGTGCCTCGTGGGGGCGCTCCTCTCGCCGACCGCTGCGACGGCGCAGGTTCCGCCGCGGCGAATGTACTACGGCAACGCCTCGCAGAGCGCGCCGTCGGTGCCCGCGACCACCATCACCGTCGACCCGCAGCGCGCGGCCGACCTCGCCG
>CAISKJ010001637.1 GCA_903885885.1 uncultured delta proteobacterium | reverse complement strand
CGGCCGCGAGGTGCAGGGCGACCTGCTCGGCGACGTGGGCCGCGCCGAGGCCGCCCTCGACGACGGCGGCTGGCTCGAGGCCATTCGCACGCTGCTCGAGCGCCAGGTGCTCGAGGAGCGCACGCCGGGTCAGTTTCGCTTCGTCCACGACCGCCTCCGCGAGATCGCCTACCAGCGCCTCCCCGACGAGCGGCGCCGCGCGATGCACCGCCGCGTGGCCGAGGTCATCGAGGCCCGCTGCGAGCGCCTCAACGACCACGCGATTCAGTACCGCGCGCTCGCCCACCACTGGACGCAGTCGGGGGTGCTCCCGCGCGCCATCGAGTACCTCGACCGCGCGGGCACGCAGGCGCTCGACACCTTCGCCAACCGCGAGGCCGTGGCGTTCTTTCAAGAGGTCGTGCTGCTCAACGAGCGCGAGGGCGGCGCCGACCCGACGCGCCTCGCCCGGTGGGAGCGCTCGCTCGCCGAGGCGCACCTCCGCCTCGGCGAGGTCGCCCAGTGCCGCGACCACGCCAAGCGCGCCCTCACGCACGCGGGCTCGCCGCTGCCCACCACCACGGGGGCCTGGGTGCTCGGCCTCCTGTGGCAGATGCTCGTGGCCGTGGGGCGCGCGGTGGTGCCCACGCGCCGCAGCGACGGCGCGCAGCCCGGCGACGCGCTGCGCCTCGAGGCCGCGAGCTCGCTCTACCGCATGCTCGAGGTGTTTCTCTACGGCGACGACCCCCTGCGCGGGGTGTACTGCGGGCTGCGTAACATCAACGTGGCCGAGTCGCTGCCGCCGTCGCCGCCGCTCGCGCGCGGCTACGCGATGATGTCCATCGCGGTCACGGCCTCGCCGCTGCGGTCCGTGGGGCGGGCCTGGGCCGAGCGGTCGCTCTCCCTCGCCGAGGGGCTCGCGTCGCCCGGCACGCTCGCGTACTGCCTGTCGCGCGCGGGGGTTTCGAACATTCAAGAGGCCCGGTGGAAGGAGGCCGAAGAGGTGCTCCGCCGCGGCATCGAGCTCTGCAAGAGCACCGGCGACGCGCGCCAGATGGAGGAGTGCTGCTTCGTGCTCGGCGCGTGCCTCTACTACCGCGGCACCTTCGCCGAGAGCCTCACGCTGGCGCGCGAGACCACGCGCACGGCCACGCAGCGCAAAGACGTGCAGACGGCCTGGTGGGGGCGCCTCGAGCAGGCCCAGGCCCTCATGCGCCTGGGTCGCGCGCAGGAGTCGATCACCCTCCTCGTGCAGAGCCTCGACGGCGTCGACGCCGACGCGTCGAGCTTCGAAACCATCTGGACCTACGGCCTCCTCGCGTTGGCGAGCCTGCAGGCGGGCGATCGCGAGCGGGCGCGCACGGCGGCCGACAAGGCGCTCCGTCACATGCAGCGCAAGCGCCCGGTGGTGTACGGCTCGCAGGCCGCCGTGGCGGGCGTGGCCGAGGTGTACAACGCCCTCGCCGAGGCGGCCCAGGGCGAGGCGCGGGTCGAGCTCATGGCGCGGGCCGCCGAGGCCGGCGCGGTGCTCCGGGTGTTCGCGCTGATGTTCGTGTTCGCCCGCCCGTCGGAGCTCTTGCACGCGGGCGCGCGGCACCGCCTCGCGGGGCGCGCGACCAAGGCCGTGGCCATCTGGCGCCGCGGCCTCGCCCTCGCCGAGGCCCTCACGATGCCCCTCGAGGAGGCGCTCCTCCGTCGCGAGCTCGCCCTCCACGACCCCGCGGCCGATCGTCGCGCCGAGCTCGCGCGCGCCGCGGCGACCTTCGAGGCCCTCGACGCGAAGCACGAGCTCGGCGTGGTGCGAGGGCTCCTCGCGCCGGAGAAGGCGTGACCCTCGACGCGCGCGATGTGGGGCTGCTCCGCTGCCCCGCGAAGACGCCGCGGCCCTGTCTGGGCGCCCTCTCCGACGCGGGCGCCACCGTCGTATGCGACCGCTGCGGCGCCGCGTGGCCCGTGCGCGACGGCCTCGCGCGGCTCTACCGCGACGACCTCGTGCGCGGCAACGACCGCCTCCTGCGCTTCGTGTACGACCGCTTCGCGGCCCTCCACGACCCCGCCGTGCGATGGCTCATCCCCGTGCTGCAGACCGAAGGCTCGGAGCGCGCCATGCGCGACGTGTACCTCCGCCGCCTCGCGCTCGACGCGCTGCGCCCGCGGAGCGACCGCCCGCTGCGCGTCCTCGAGGTGGGCGCGGGCACCGGGGCCAACATCGGCGCGGTGCGCGACCGACTCCCCCGCGGCCTCGACGTCGAGTACTGGGCCATGGATCTCTCCGAGGGCATGCTCGCCGCCCTGCGCGAGCGCCTCGCGCGCGACCCGCGCCTCGCCCCCGGCGACGGGCACGTGCGCCTCGCGATGGCCGACGCGCACGCGCTCCCGTACCCCGACGGGGCCTTCGACCGGGTGTTTCACACCGGCGGCATCGGCGGCTACAACGACCCCCGCGCGGCCCTCGCCGAGATGGCCCGCGTGGCCGCGCCGGGCACCCCCATCGTGGTGGTCGACGAGCAGCTCGACCCGTCGCGCGCGCACTCGCTCTATCACCGCGCGGTGTTTCGGGCCGTGACATTCTACGACCGCGACCCGCACTGCCCGCGCGAGCTCGTGCCCGCCGGCTCCGTCGACGTGATCGAGGAGCAGGCGAGCCGGTTCTTCTACTGTCTGTCGTTCAAGACGCCGGGGTGAAGGCCACGGCGCGCGAGGCGATCGACGTGCCGTACGACGTCGAGCCCGTGAGGTTGTAGGCGAGCACGGGGCCGGTGGCGCTGCCGCGGTACACCTGCACCGCGCGGTTGAGCGACGACACGGCGAAGTCGGCGAAGCCGTCGTTGTTGTAGTCGCCGAGGCCCGTCACGGCGGTGCCGAACTGAAAGCCCACGTACGAGCGCGCGAGGGTGACCGACACCGACGGCGAGATGCCCCCGGCGCGACCGTAGAAGAGGTACGCGGCGTCGGAGCCGGGGGCGCCGACGACCACGTCGCCGAAGCCGTCGCCGTTGACGTCGCCGACGCCGTCGAGGGCGGCGCCGAAGAGGGTGCCCGGGGCCGTGAACGCCGCGCTGGGCATCGTGCTGGGGCCCATCGGTCCGCCGAGGAAGAGGTACGCGGCGCCCGTGGTGTAGGCGCCGACCACCACGTCGGG
>CAISKJ010001636.1 GCA_903885885.1 uncultured delta proteobacterium | reverse complement strand
GTGCCCGTCACGCTGCGGGAGCCCGTGTCGGTGCCGGTCAACCCGTTGAGCCGCGAGTATCTGCGCGCCAAACAAGATCGCATGGGCCACTCGCTCCCCGCGGGGCTGCTCGAGAACCAACGGCCCGCCGATCGACTCGCGCGCACGCTCGAGCCCGAGGCGATGGACTCGGCCGATGAGGCCCTCGCCTACGACGCGATGGACCACCGCGACGTGAACCGTCGCTTCGTCGAAGACGTGCGCGCGGCCTACCCCGACGCGCGGCGCGTGCTCGACCTCGGCGCGGGCACGGGGCTCATTCCGATCGAGATGTGCGCGCGCGACGCCGCGGTGCGCGTGACGGCGGTCGACCTCGCGCCCGCCATGCTGCGCCGCGCGGCGGAGAACGTGGCGCGCGCGGGCCTCACCGACCGCGTGGCGCTGGTGGTGTGCGACGTGGGCGCGCTCCCCTACGGCCCGGCCGACCACGACGTGGTGACTTCGAACAGCCTGGTGCATCACGTGCCCGAGCCGCGGGTGATGTTCGGCGCCCTGGCGAAGGCCGCGGGCGATGACGGCGCGGTGTTCGTTCGCGACCTGTGCCGCCCCGAGCAGGGCCACGAGGTCGACGCGCTCGTCGAGCGCTACGCGGCGGGCGAGAGCGCGCTCGCGCGGTCGTTGTTTCACGCGTCGCTGCACGCGGCGCTGACGGTCGACGAGGTGCGCGAGGCGGCGGAGGCGGCGGGGCTGCGCGGGGTTACGGTGGCGAAGACGAGCGACCGACACTGGACGCTCACGCGCCCGCGGCGATAGCGGGCGGAGCGTTCAGGCGGCGGCGGAGACGGCGACGCCCGCGGGGGTGCGCGCGGCCTGGGCGGCGAAGGCGTCGCGGAGCTGGCGCATGATGCGGTGCTTCTTGGTGTAGACGCTCTTGAGCCCGAGGCCGAGGGCGTCGGCCACCTCTTGCGGCGAGGCGCCTTCGAAGAAGCAGAGGCGCACGAACTCCTGGTCGCGCGGCGGGAGCGTGCGGACGACGGCCGCGAGGCGGTCACAGTCTTCGCGCGCGATCTGGCGGCCGATGAAGTCGACGTCGTCGTGGAGGCGCTCGGAGAGCATCATCGGGTCGACGACGGGGCGGCGCACGGTGCGGCGGAGGTAGTCCCACGTGGCGTTGATCGAGATGAGCCCGATCCAGGTGCCGAGCTTGTTGCCGCGCTCGACCTCGAAGCGACGGAGCTTGTGCATGTCGTTGGCGAGGAGGCTCGCGTAGATGTTTCCGCAGATCTCTTGAATGGCGTCGGAGGCGACGACCTTGTTGAAGCGGGTCACCACGCGGTGCACGCACGACCCGATCATGCGGTCGTAGCGGCGGTGGAACTCGCGCCACGCGGCTTCGTCGAGCGTCAGGAGCTGCTGCAGAAGTTCCGAGTCCGACAGGGTCTTGTACGACGAAGCATTCATGGCGTCTGATGCCCTCCGACGCCGCCCCATCGCAACGGGTGTGCCGCGCGAAAGTTCCCTCGCCGAAAGGGATTCAGCGCGCGTTCGGGTCGTACAAGCGCGCGGGGTCGCTCTGCGGGGCCGTGAACGCGCGGAGCCTCCGGGGTCCGGTGCGTGTCTGCGCGTTCACAAGCCGTGGCGTCGCGCCGTACGGGTTCGCGCCGTCACGAAGCGCGCGTGGCGCGCCGTTCACGCCTGCGCCCGCGGAGGAGCGCGAGGGCGGCGAAGACGGCCAGCGGGGCGCGCGGCGACGCGAGCGCCCCGGGGCGCAGCGAGCAGCCTCCGGCGGTCACCACGGTGCCGTCGGCCTGCGTGCTGAGCCCGCCGTACGGCACGGCGATGCAGCGTGCGTTGGGCGTGTTCTGCTCGGGGTAGATGGCGCACATGCCCGCGGCGTCGTCGGCCGTGAGGTCGCGGCGAATCTCGCTGGGGCCGGCCTCGGGCCACATCACCGCGCGGTCGTTGTCGCTGTGCGAGAGGCCCATGAAGTGCCCGAACTCGTGGGTGAGAATGGTCTGCAGGTCGGCGGCGCCGGGGTCGGACACGACGGGCGCGACGGAGAAGTGAAACCCGTCGCGGTTGGACGCGTCGTCGAAGGTGTTGAGCTCCATGTCGGCGTCGTAGATCTCGCCCGTAAACGAGTCGAAGGTGGCGATGGTGATCGCGATGGCGCCGGGGCGGTGAATGGCGTTGTCGTTCCACGTGTGGCGAAACGAGAGGGTGTTCGCGTTCTGCCCCTGGGCGTTGTAGCCCGAGAGCTGCCACGTGGGCAGGTTGGCGACCACGCGAAAGTACTGCTGCCCGAGCCCGTCCTGGTCGCAAGGGACGCGCGCCCACGCCTGCGTGGCCGTGAGCGCGAGGCGGCTGAACGCGGCCTCGCCGACCTCGGCCGGCACGCCCGTGCGATAGAGCGAGAAGCCCGTACACCGCGAGCGCCACCCGAGGGGGATGCCCGTGCGCACGCACTCGCCGAGCGCCGTCGACCGCTGCCGCGACGTGGTCGAGCGGCAGTAGGCGTTCGCGTCGAGCGCGGCGGCGAGCACCGCGAAGCCCACGGCGGCGAACCTCACGGCGCCACCGAGCGCACCGCGCGGGTGACGGCGTCGAGCGCGACCGCGGCGACGGGCTCGTGCCCCGCTGGCGCTGCGCTCGCGGGGGCCATGCGCAGCGAGCTCGGAACGCCCGCCAGCGCGTGCCCCGCCGCGTCGGCCGAGACGGGCACCACCGCAGCGGTCATGTGCGCGAGGTAGCGCGCCGTCGAGACGCCGCCCTCGAGGAAGAGCACATAGGTGCGGCCGTCGTCGAGCGAGGGCGCGCCCGGGACCGCCTGCGCGATGCGCCCCACGACGCCGCCCGCGACGCGCACGACCACCGTGGCGCGCGCGGGGAGGCGACCCTTGAGGGCCCCGACGACCTCGACCTCGTGGTCGGTGACGATGAACCCGCCCTCCCACCGGCTCGACGAGCGGCGCACGGTGCCCACGATCACGTCGTCGGAGGCGCGCGTGAGCTCGGCAACGGTGACGGGGCGCGTGGTGATGGCGCCCGCGGGCGACGCAAGGGCGAGGAGGGCCGCGAGGCACGGCGCAGCGAGCGAGCGGAGGCGCGACATGGGCCGGGAGCCTAACGCCCCGACGGCCTACGGGGAAAGACGCTGCCTCAACTCGGCGAAGCCGCGCTCGACGCGCTCGATCCACGCGCGGGCGGCGGCGCTCTGGCGGGCGTCGGCGCCGGGCGCGGGCGTGCGAACGATGAGCACCGCGCGGGCCGCGCTGAGCTGGCGCGCGTTGCAGGGCCACGGCGCGCCCGACTCGTCGAGGAAGAACAGCGCGTCGGGCGGGAGCGCCTCGGGGAGTGCGCGGCCGGGGATGGTGTACTGATCGCCTTGCAGGCGCGGGTGCATGCTGCGCGAGTAGGTGTCGTCGGCGTCGAGCGCGTCGTGGTGGTGGTAGGCGGCCGCGAGGTGCGCGCGCCCGTCGGGCCCGAGCACGTCGGCGGGCGCGGTGAGCTCGTCGCCGACGCTCTCGAGCGGCGGCTGATCGTCGAGGCCCGGCGGGTCTTGCGAGGGCGACTGCTTGAACACCGCCGTCGACTCGGTGAAGGGCAGCGGCGCGTGGTCGTCGAGGGTCATGGGCGCGCGCCCGCTGTCGGCGCCGTGCGACTCGGTGGGGAGCGGCGGGTCCGGCGGGCGCCCGTGGAGCCACGCGCCCGACAGGTACGCGTCGACGAAGACCAGCGCGCGGTCGGGCCCCACGTCGGCGCCGCCCAGGAGCGCGAGCGGGCACACCAGCAGGTCGGAGTGCACCGCGTACCAGAGCACGCTGCGCAGCGCGCCCGCGAGGGACGCGGCGCTGTCGTGCACGTCGGGGTCGCCGCGGTCGATGGCCATGCGCAGATGGTCGAGGTCGACGACGATCTCGATGGAGCAGGCCGCGAGGTGGAGCGCGCCGTCGATGTCGGCGAAGCGAGACTGCGGACGCCGGTCGAGCTCGGCGACGCTGCGCTCTTCGAGGGCGGCGTAGCACACGCCGATGGCGCGCACGCAGGGTTCGAGGCGCACGAACTCGCGCTCCGTCGCGGCCCGAAAGCGCTTGGAGACCCCGCGCGGCCAGCGGCCGGCCTCGGTCGAAGCGCGCAGGCGCAGGAGCCCGAGCAGCACATCCGAGGGTTCGATCGCGATGGAGAGCATCCGCGCCATGGTAGAGCTCCAGAGAGGGGCGCCACGCTAGCCGATGGTCCCCGAAAACGCGAACATTCCCGGCGCCCGCGGGCGGCGCCTCACCCGCGTCGCGAGGCCTTCTCGTCGAGGCCCGAGCGCCCCGCGCGGCGCGCCAGCTCGGCCAGCACGTCGCGCCACGCCACCCCGCGCGACGCAAGGGCCACCATGAGGTGATAGACCACGTCGCCGGCCTCGGAGGCCACGCGCGCCGGGGTCTCCGCCGCCGTCGCGCGCGCCAGCTCGTCGGCCTCTTCGCGCAGCTTGGCGCCGATCGCGTCGGCCCCCTGGTCGAGGAGCGTACGCGTGTACGAGCGCTGCCCGGCGCCGCCGTCGCGGCGGGCCTCGATGGTGGCCGACAGCTCGCTCGCGGCCGTCGGCGTGGGCGCGGCGGGGATCCACCCCGCGGCGCTGGCCTCGCGGGCGAAGCACGAGGGGGCGCCCGTGTGGCACGTGGGCCCCGCGGGGTCGACGAGCACGAGCACGCAGTCGCCGTCGCAGTCGAGCAGCACGCGGCGCACGGCGAGGGTGTTGCCGCTCGACTCGCCCTTCTTCCAGAGCGCGCCGCGCGAGCGCGAGTGAAAGTGCGCGACGCCCGTCGAGAGCGTGAGCGCGAGCGCCTCGCGCGACATGAACGCCACCATGCGCACCTCGCCGGTGAGCGCGTCTTGCGCGACCGCGGGCACGAGCCCGCTCGCGTCGACGCGCACCCCGGCGACGAGCGCCTCACACGCAGAAGCCTCCATCACGTCGCGACCTCCTTCAGCCGATGGGTCGCGCGCAGCCACCGCGCGCCGACCCGTACACCCGTGCTCACGCGACGCATTGTACTCCAACGTCGCACACGTCTCGTACGGTGCGCTTCGACCCTACGCGCACTGCGAGAACGTCGCGCGCGCCGGAGGCGATGCTTGACGCTCGCGTGCGATGCCCGATACGGTGGTATCGCTCGGAACGGTCGATGGCGAATCCGAAAGAACCTACCGATCTACTAGACGCCGAGCCCAACTGGCAAGCACGCACGCAGGTGATCCGCGGCGGCATCGAGCGCCCCGTGGGCGGCGGCTCAGACTGCCTGGTGGTGATCTACACCCGCGAGGGGCGTGGGCCGTTGGGCAAGCGCGTGCCGCTCGACGGGCCGCTGCTCGAGCTCACCATCGGCCGCGACGTGGGCAACGCCGTGGTGCTCGACTACGACTCGGTGTCGCGGCACCACGCGCGCCTCGCGCGACGCGAGAACGTGTGGTGGCTGATCGACAACAACAGCACCAACGGCACCTACGTCAACGACCACGCGACGAAGGAGACGCCGCTCCGCAACGGCGACCGCATCAAGATCGGCGACGTGATTCTCAAGTACCTCTCGGGGGAAGACCTCGAGGCCGAGTTCATGTCGACCATCTCGCAGATGATGGTGACCGACGGGCTCACGCAGGCCCACAACAAGCGCCACCTGCTCGAGCAGCTCGACAACGAGCTCAACCGCTCGGCGCGCCACGGGCGGCCCCTCGGGCTCATCATGTTCGACATCGATCACTTCAAGACCGTGAACGACACGTACGGCCACCTCGCCGGCGACCACGTTCTTCGCGACGTGGCGGGCCTCGTGCGGGGTCGCATTCGCCGCGGTGAGGTCTTCGGCCGCTACGGCGGCGAGGAGTTCGCGCTGCTGCTGCCCGAGACGAACGCCCAGGGCGGCGTGACGCTCGCGCAAGAGCTCCGCGCGCTGGTCGCCAACCACGACTTCGTGTTCGACAACCAGCACATCACGGTGACCATTTCGCTCGGCGTGGCCCAGTGGAGCCCGGGTATTCGCACCGCCGAAGAGTTTATTCGCGTGGCCGATGCGAAGCTCTATCAGGCCAAGCGCGACGGGCGAAACCGCGTCGCGGCCTGAGGGCCCCTCGCAGGGTCGGTGGGGCTCTACTTCGTGGGCGACGCGGCGTCGCGCCAGCGGCGGCCGCCGAAGCGCTTCTGGAGCTCGTCGTCGATGCGGTCGGCCACCACCGCGAGCATGCCCACCGACGCGATGAGCTCGTCGCTGTCGAGGTGGTCGCCGAGGAGGTTGTGGGCGAGCCACACCTCGTCGCTGCGCCAGTACACCTTGCCGAAATAGAGCTTCTCGTTGAGCGCGTTGATCTTCTGCATGAGGCCGTCGCTCTGCGCCACGCCGTCGAGCACGGGGCTCACGAGCTCGATTATCACGAAGCGCTCCTGCCACTCGTGGGCGGCGATGAACACCGCCGACGAGCCGCGCTCGACGCGCACGCGCCCGCCCTCGACCACGTGGGGGTAGCCCGCCGCCGCGAGGATCTCCTCGATGCGCTGCTGAACCTCTTCGACCTTCGTTGCCATCGCGCCGCTCCTTCGATGTGAAGAGCGGGTTCTATCGAGGCGCGGGCGGGCGCGCAACCGCCGTCGTCGCGGGCCGCGCCGCCGCGAGGATGGGCTCGAGGCGCGCGACCGGCACCGGCGCCGCGCCCGACAGCACGAACAGCGACGACG
>CAISKJ010001635.1 GCA_903885885.1 uncultured delta proteobacterium | reverse complement strand
GAGGGTGAGCATTCGGACAGTAGAGCTCCAATGCTCGCGACACGCACGTCCGCGCGGAAATCAAGGGAGTCTGGAGATGTGTCCCCACGTCAGCGCTCCCGCGGGGGCGGGGCGCGCGGCAGCGGGGGTGGGGGCTCGATGGAACGCTACAAAACAAGCGTCGTGACGGTAGAAAAGCCCTTCTGCGCATCCCTGCTCAGGGGCCGCGCGGAGACAGCGCAAGGGCGACGGCGCCCGCCGTGAGCGCTGCGAGCGCCACGATGTCGACTCGCACGACACGCGCGAGGTGTGCGTTGTATCCCCCCACCGCGCGCGCAATGGCGACAAAGCTCAGGGTGCTCAACAGCCCCACGGCGAGAGCCACAGCCTGGAGGGAAGGGACAAACGCGGCGGTCACCATGAGCGCCCCGAGAAGTCCAAAGAGCACGGCGCGATGGCGGAGCAGGATCTCGACATCGGGGCCCGACGCCGAGGTGCCGTACAGGGTGCGGAGCTTCGCCGGGCCGAGCACCCCGATTGCGGGGAGAAGGTGAATGGCGCCGCCCGCTACGAGGCAGAGGGAGATGTACACGCGCATGGGTCGGCTCCGCGAGAGGTGCCTCGTAGCGTTAAGGGGTATCCGCGGAAGTCGCCATGACCTCGTAGGTAAGGCCGAGCGGTAGCCAACGGATGCCAGCGGGGGAGCGTGGTTCACACCGGGCGCATTCGCGGCTGTACCGACTGGGGCAGGAGGCGCCCCCACATGGCGTACCGGTTCCACGACTGGGGTGTCGGGCGCCCCCAGATGGGGTGTCGGGCGCCCCCAGATGGGGTGTCGGGCGCCCCCAGATGGGGTGTCGGGCTCCACGAGATGGGCGGCGGGCTCCACGAGATGGGGTGTCGGGCGCCCCGACTGCGACGCTCCGGGGCGGCGCGCCGTGTTCGTTCGTCGCCCGTTGCGATACGCCCCGCGCGCGCCTACACACGGCGCCATGAAGATCGTCATCCCTGGGGGAACGGGGCAGGTGGGCGCCCTCTGCGCGAAGCACTGGATCGCCGCAGGGCACGAGGTGGTGGTGCTCTCGCGCGGCGGGGCCAGCGAGGCCCGCGTGGTGCGCTGGGACGGCGCCACCCTCGACGACGCCTGGGCCCGCGAGCTCGACGGCGCCGACGTGGTGCTCAACCTCGCGGGGCGCTCCGTGAGCTGCCGCTACACCGCCGAGAACCTCGCGGAGATGATGAACTCCCGCGTCGACTCGACGCGCGTCGTCGGCGAGGCCATCGCGCGGGCGAAGGCGCCGCCGCGCGTGTGGCTCCAGATGTCGACGGCCACCATCTACGCCCACCGCTTCGACGCGCCCAACGACGAGGCCACGGGCCTCATCGGCGGCGCCGAGCCCGACGCGCCCGCGTACTGGAAGCGCTCCATCGACATCGCCGTCGCGTGGGAGCGCGCCCTCGACGAGGCCCCCACGCCCTCCACCCGCAAGGTCGCGCTGCGCGCCGCCATGGTGATGTCGGAGCCGGGCGCGAAGGCCACCACCGACAACATCTTCGCGGTGCTCTCGCAGATTACCCGCGCGGGCCTCGGCGGCGCCATCGCGGGGGGCAAACAGTACGTGTCGTGGATTCACGGCGACGACTTCGTGCGCGCGTGCGACTTCATTCTGGCGCGCGAAGACCTCGCGGGTGCGATCAACGTCGCGGCGCCCGAACCGCTCCCGCACGCGGCCTTCATGCGGGCGCTGCGCGAGGCGTGGGGCGTGCGCGTGGGGCTCCCGGCCACGGGGTGGATGGCCTCGATCGGAGCCTTCGCGATGGGCACCGACCCCGAGCTCGTGATGAAGAGCCGACGGGTGATCCCCGGGAGGCTCACGGCCGCGGGCTTCACCTTCACGCACCCCACCTGGCCCGAGGCCGCGAAGCGCCTCGCGAAGCGCGGCTGAGCCCGTCACACGGTCTTCGAAACGCCGAAGGCCTCCGCTCCCGGTAAAGAGAGCGAAGGCCTTCGGCGAATCGTCACCCTCGGGCGAGGGGAGCGATCACGCCACGCGGCGGCGGGCGCGGCGGCGGGCGATGGCGAGGCCTACGAGGCCGAGGCCGAGGGCGAGGCCCGCGTCTTCGCTCGTGGGCGTTCCCACCGCGCTGCAGCCG
>CAISKJ010001634.1 GCA_903885885.1 uncultured delta proteobacterium | reverse complement strand
CTGTACGTCGACGAGGTGCACGGCGACGTCGCGGGCCAGGAGGGGGGACCCCTTGACGTGGAGCCTCTGCGCGCTGCTCGGGGAACCAGAAGCCCGCGCGCGCCCCCTCGACGCGGCGATCGCCCACGCGCACGTCGACGAGGGCGTCGCGGGAGCGCGCCATGAGCTGAAACACCACCGTGGTGATCGTGCGGCTCGTGCGGCGTCGCCCGCCCGCGAGGGCGAAGTACAGCGGCACGTCGCGGGCCGCGGTCATGGCGGCGCGCGCGTTCTGCCAGCGCGCCTCGTTCCACAGGGCGGCGTCGTCGGCGCTGCGCTCGTCGTCGCCCGCCTCGCTCGCGGCGCCCCGCACCACCGTAACGTGGACGTTCTCGCGGCGCACGAGCGCCTCGCCGAGGGCGGCCTCGAGCTGGTCGTAGGCCATGCCCGGGGCGAGGAACTCGTCGGCGAGGTAGCCCGCGCCGCGCGGCGACGTGAGCAGGAACGCCGCGCGAACACCGAGATCGCATTGCCTCGCGAGGGCCCAGAGGAGCTCGGCGAGGGCGGCGGGGTTGGGGCCGAGTTCGGCGAACAGCACGCAGTGGTTCATCGGAGACGCAAGAGGCTTACCAGTCGCTGAGACCATCGTGATAGCTTCGCCCCCCCTCATTGCGCCGATGGCGCACAACCCAGGGGGAGGCACAGGGAGCCGATGGGCAAGTTGGGCAAGCACGTGTTCAAGCACTACGCGGAGGCCGAGTGCCCGCGGCAGATGTTTCTCGACGTTGCGATGGGAGACCCGGCGTGGATCAGCCCATACCGCGACCTCGTCGAAGATCCGCACCGCCGCGTGTCGGGCAAGACCCTCGCGGACCTGGGCCACACGTACGAGCAGACGGTCTACGAGATGCTGCTGCGCAGCCCTGCGACGCGCGCGAGCGAGTCGTCGCAGAGCCGGCGCGTGATCGAATCGTCGCTCGACCCCGCGACGCTCGCGGCCTACGGCGATGAGCTCCGCGCCGCGCCGGCGCAGTCGTCGCTGGTGCTCCTCGAGCATGCGTGGGAGACGCCCGCTTCGTTCGTGCGGTACCTCTTCGACCTGCCGGAGACTGCGCCGCTGCCCATCAGCGCCAGGCCGGGCCCGATGCGGCCCGACATCATCGTGATTCGTCGCGCCGACGGCGAGGCGACGGAGGTGCTGCCGGACGGGCGCTCGCGCGTCGTTCCCGCGGCGGAGCGCGCCTCACGGCTCGCGCTCGAGCTCATCGACATCAAGCACACGCACGAGCAGGCCGTTGGAAAGACGCACCTGATCGAGCTCCTCTACTACGGCGTCGGCATGAGCGCGATGCTGCGCGACAGCGGCCTCAGCGATCGCTTCTTCGTCTCGATGACGGGGCACGCGATCTTGCCCCGGCGCGACGCGATCGCCCTCAGCGAGCTTCGCAGCGGCGGCTTCGCGGGGCTCACCGTTCCGCTCGCGTGGCAAGACATGGTGCACCTCTTCGAGGGCGCCCGCCGCGCGCTCATCGCGCTGCATCGCGCGGCGCCCACGGCGATCGAGCGCGTGCCCGCGCACGTGCAGGCGGCCTGCGGGCGCTGCGCCTACGCGAGCGACTGCGTCGAGAGCCTCAAGTGCGGGAGCGCCGACCCCGCGGCGTGGGACGTCTCGCTCCTGCCCTTTCTGCGCCAGGGCACGGCGGAGCAGCTGCGCGGGCTCGGCCTGACGACGGTGGGCGACGTGGCGAAGCACGTGCGCGACCTCCCGAAGCGCGGCGGCGCGCTCCCGGTGTACGCCGAGGTCCCGTCGCTCGAGCTCAAGGCGCGCGCGCTCGTGTCGCAGCAGCACCTGCCCGCGAGCCCCGAGAACACCGCGGGCGAAACGCTGCTGAGCATCGCGCTGCCGCGCTACTCCGACGTGGAGCTCGTCTTCGATTTCGAGACCGACCCGACCAACGAGGTGGTCTTCGCGTTCGGGCTTCTCTTCACCGTGAGCCCGTCACCCAACGCAGGGTACGCCGACGTGCACGCCCGGTGGTGGACCTTCTGGCAAGCCGCGCTCGCCGCGAAGTCGAAGCCCGACTACGCCGCCCTCGACGCCATGCTCGACCCCGACGCGCGCGCCACCGGCGCCCGCGGAGACGCCGCGCGCCACGCCCTCTTCGCGGACTTCAAGCGCTCCCTCGAGGTGTTGCGCGACGCGTCGGGCTCGGTGCTCGAGATCGCGCCGCGGCCTCCCGTCGAGAGCGAGGAGGCCGTCGAGGCGAGCGAGGGCCCGCTGCGCGTGAGCTATCGCTACGCGTACATCAACGGCGGCAGCCGCACGGGCGGCGGTCACCATGACGGAGAGCGGGCGCTGGCCGAGCGCTGCGTCGAGCTCCTCTGCGCGATCTTCGTCGTGTCGGTGGTCTACGAGACCTTCGTGGCCAAGGCGATGCACGAGGTCGACGCGAAGGGGCAGCCCCGCGTGTGGTTTCAGCGCCCCAACTTCGCGGCGTACTACTGGTCCCGCGAGCAGCTCGAGAACGTGCAAGACCTGCTCGAGCGGCACGTGGGCGCGCTCGCGACGGGCCCGCTGCGTGAGCACTTTCTGGCGCTCATGGGATGGGTCTCGCCGTCGGGGTCTGGCATCACGAGCGATCTGCAGCACCGCAAGGTGTTCAACCTCCGCGAGTTTGTCGAGACGAGCGTCGGGCACCCCGAGATCATCAATGTGACGTGGCACGGGGTCGACGTGGCGCTCGACCCGTCGAAGGGGCGCGGGTACTCGCGGCGCTTCTGGGCGCCGCACTTCAACTACATGGACTTCGCTGCGTGGCACGAGTACCTCGCAGAGCCCGACGCGAACAGGCAGCGTGAGTTCTTCGATCGTCTGGGGCGCGAGGTGACGCGCAAGCTCTGGGCGCTGCAGCGCATCTTGCGCCGCACGCGCGCCATGGTGCCCGAGGGGATCTCGCGCGCGCGGCGGAGCCCGGTGTCGTCGCTGGAGCTGCCGCGCATCCACGCCGAGCGAGATCGCGCGAAGTCCCATCCGTCACTCCCGGTGGACCACGCGCTCGCGACGATGTGGGTGCTCTACAACCAGATCAACGGCGCGATGCAGGAGCTCGACGCCGAGTACTCGCGCACGACCTGGCCCTTGCAGAGCATCGCGAAGCTCGAGGCGGCGGAGGTGAGCGATCTCGCCGTCGACGGGCTCACCAACGTGATCACCTTCACGGTGGGCGGCCTCTCGGTGAACGTGAAGGTCGCCGAGGGCGACCAGATGCTGCTCATGCCCGAGTCGCGGCGCGACGGTCGCGACGCGAGCGTCGAGGGCTGCATCGTCGCGGTGAACTCCATGCGCTGGAACGCCGCCACGCGGCGCTACGACTTCGAGGTCGGCCTCACGTGGAAGAGCGCGAAGCACCCGATTCTCGAGGGGGTAAAGGGTTCCGAGCGGTGGTTTCTCTATCCGCACGCGAGCGACCCGTGGCTCAAGCCGCTCATCAACGTGCTCGGTCGCCGTGGCATCGCCACGAGCTGGCTCGGCCATCGCCTCGCGCACCTCTGGGGCATCGGCTTCGACGCGAAGCTCGATCCGCCGAAGGGGAGCACCTACAACGCGAGCGAGGTGTATCTCTTCGCGCCGACGCACCTGCCGACGGGGCGCATTCCCGACGCGGAGAAGCTCCTCACGACGGCGCACTTTCCGCCGGATCCGTCGCAGGAGGAGGCCCTTCGCGTCGCGCTCGGCTCGACGATCACCTGCATTCAAGGCCCGCCGGGCACGGGGAAGTCGCAGACCATCGTGGCGCTCATCGACGAGTTCATGCACCGTCGCGGCAATCGCTCGGCGCGCGTGCTCGTGACGGCGTTCTCGTACGCGGCGCTGCGCGTGGTGCTCGACAAGGTGCGCGAGTCGCGTGACAAGGCCGGCGAGCCGACGCTCGTGGCGCGCTCGAATCTGGTCTGGAACCGCTCGCAGGGGCGCGACCCGATCGACGACGAGCCCGGCAAGCCGCACGTGATCGACCTCGTGGTCGAGAGCGGCAAGAAGGCGATCGTCGAGGGCGACACCTTCGAGCGCGGCCGGGGCAAGAAAACCCGCCGTCTCGACGCGGTGTTCGGCGAGCGCTTCGTGATGTTCGCGAACGCGTACTCGCTGGTGAAGCTCGGCACCAAGAGCGAGACGGCGGCCTTCGAGTACGAGCTCCTGCCCAATGGCTTCGGCTTCGATCTCATTGTGATCGACGAGGCCTCGCAGGTGCCTGCGAGCCAGCTCGTCGCGGGGCTCGCCCTGGTGTGTCCGGCGACCTTCGCGCTGGGCAACGCGCCGTCGAACGCTGCATGCGAAAAGGGCGATGCGAAGGCGCTGCGGGCGATTACGCTCTCGACGGCGGAGCCCGCGGACGCGCTCACGAAGGTTGTGATCGTGGGCGACGACAACCAGCTTCCGCCGGTGCAGGCGATCGAGCCGCCGGAGAAGCTCCGCGTCGCGCTTGATAGCGCGTTTCGGTACTACGTCGACGAGAAGGCGCACCGCGTGGTGCACCGGCAGCTTCGCACGAACTACCGCTCGAAGCCGACGCTCGTGGAGTACACGCGCAGCCTCGGGATCTACAAAGACGGGCTCGAGGCGTTTCGCGCGCGGGTTCCCTACGCGCCGCTTCCGGCGGTGCCGACGGGGGCCGCCTCGTGGGTTCGCGCGGTGCTCGATGACGCGCTCGACGTCTCGACGCTCATTCACGAGACGCAGCACGAGACCGCGACGAGCCCCCTCGAGGCGACGATCGCGGCGCAGCTCTGCATCGCGTTTCTCGATCAGATGGCCGTGCACGACGAGGCGCGCGAGCGACGCTTCTGGGCGGAGGACATCGGGATCGTTGCGCCGCACAACGCGCAGGGTCGCCTCGTGACGCGTGCGATCTACGACGGCCTCACGCGACCGGGCGCGCGCCGCACGACGCTGGGCGACGAGGCGCTCATGCAGGCGCTTCGCGCGACGATCTACTCGGTGGAGAAGTTCCAGGGCTCCGATCGCACGTTGATCCTGGGCACGGTGGCGATTTCGAGCCGCGATCAGCTCGCGGCGGAGGAGGCGTTCATCTACGACTTGAACCGCTTCAACGTGCTGACCTCGCGGGCCAAGCAGAAGATGGTGCTCATCTGCTCGCGGGCGTTTCTCGACTACGTGCCCGGCGACCGCGACGTGTTCGCGCACGCCGCCCGGGTGCGCGACTTCGCGTACGGGTTCTGCGATCGCGCGCAGACGCTCAGCGTCACAGACGCGGAAGGGCGCGCGGTCGAAGTCGCCTGGCGCTCTCGGCGCTGAGCGATGGGCGCAGGGCGATGAACCCCGAGGTGTCGTCGCCGCGGGCGCAGGCGTGCCCGCTGCGAACGAAGGCCGCGACGCTGGTGCAGGCACACGCGGAGTCGCTGCTGTGCGCGCTGGGGTGTTAGGAGCCTCCGAAGAACAACATCGTCATTGGGCCTTCTGCTTCTCTCGTGGCTTGATCGTGTAGTTCCACTCGCCATGGAAGTCGTTCTTGAGGAGGTCGAGGGCGGCCATTTCTACGTCGGGGACCTTGATTCCGGT
>CAISKJ010001633.1 GCA_903885885.1 uncultured delta proteobacterium | reverse complement strand
GCGCGCGCGCGACGCCGGCGCCTCGCCCGCGGGCTATCGCACCAACGTGTACTGATGGCGCGGGGCGCGCGTGCGCTCGCGCTGTGCATCGCCCTCGCGACGCCGTGCGCGGCCCACGCCTACTGCCGCATGACGGCGCCCCGCACGCCGCCGGGCGCCTGCGAGCTGGGGACGCCCGTCGCGTGGCGCGGCACCCCCATCACCGTGCACGTGAACACCCGCGACCTCGTCGTGGACCCGGCCGCGGGGCAGCCCCTCGACGCGCTCGTGCGAGGCTACGCGATCGTCGCGGCGCGGCGGTGGAGCGACGTCGGGTGCGGCCCTACGATGGCGCTCGGCGACGACGTCGACGCGCCCCTCGACCGCGCGCGCGACGGGCGCAGCGCGCTCTCGGCAAACCGTCGCTGGACGCCCGACGCCTATCACCGACCCGGCACCGTGGCTTTCACCGTGATGACCACCGACGCGACGACGGGCGCGGCGCTCGAGGCCGACGTGGAGCTCAACGCGCGCTCCGCGGACAACCCCCTCGGGTACGCCTTCGGCGACGGAGCGCCGTCGTGGGGCGTGGCCGACGCGCCGAGCGTGCTCCTGCACGAGCTGGGGCACGTGGCGGGCCTCGCACACTCGCTCCGCGCCGGGGCCGTGATGGAGGCCTCGATGGACGTCGAGCGGCAGCGCCGGGAGCTCACCGACGACGACCGCGCGGGCGCGTGCGCCCTCAACGCGCGCCCCGCGGTGACGGGCGGGTGCTCGGCGGCGCCGACGCGAAGCGGGGCGTGGTGCGCGGCGCTGTGTCTGGTATGCATCGTGGCCGCGCACGGGGTACACGCGCGCCGAGAGACGCGAAGGAGAACGACATCGTGAAGCGATCGCAGTGGATGGTCACGCTCACCCTGGGCCTCGCGCTCCTGGGCGCCGCGTGGGGCGGGTGCAGCGAGCCCGACACCGCCAACGTGGTGCGCGCGACGTCGCGCGAGATCCGCGGCCGCGTGCCGGTGCGCACGGGCGCGCTGCGCGTGCTGCGCATCGTGGCGCTCAACGCGCGCACGCGGCGGGTGGTGGCGCAGGTCGAGCCCAACGCCGACGGCACCTTCGTGCTCACGGGCGTCACCGTGGGCGCGCCCTACAAGGTGAACGCGGTGGTGGGGCGACGCACGGTGCCCATCACGTTTCCGAAGGCGCAGGGCTCCGCCGACAAGACCAACGTGTTCGAACTCGGCACGCAGGGCGACGCGCCGGTGAGCCCCCTCGACGGGCCCATCAACCTCGGGCTCCTCCAAGACGGCAGCCCCGATCGCTTCGACACGCTGCCCGAGAACGCCCCCAACCTGCAGGAGGATTTCGACCGCGACGGCATCCCCGACGGCGCCGACCCCGACCGCGACAACGACGGCGTGCCCAACGCCATGGACGCCGACAACGACGGCAACGGCGCGCCCGACAGCGTCGAGGTGGGCGACCTCGACGGCGACGGGCTCACCAACGACGCCGACCCCGACGTCGACGGCGACGGCATGCCCAACGTCTCCGACCCCGACAACGACAACGACGGCACGCCCGACGTGAGCGATCCCACCCCGAGCGGCGCCGCGGGCAATCCCCCCGACGACCTCGACGGCGACGGCCTGCCCAACGCCGACGACGCGACGCCCGACGGCAAAGACCTCCCCCTCGACGGCGACGGCGGCGCGCCCGACGATGCCGCTGCGCCCGACGATGCCGCTGCGCCCGACGACGCCGCTGCGCCCGACGACGCGGGC
>CAISKJ010001632.1 GCA_903885885.1 uncultured delta proteobacterium | reverse complement strand
GCGAGATCGGCAGCGCCCAGGGGTGGACGTACCCGAACTTTCACAACGCCGCGCTGCTCGTTCACGCGCTGGGTGACGCGTGAACGCGGAGCACATCGTCGCCGCGCTCTACGACCTCGCGCTGGCGGTGGGGGGCGAGGTGCGGGTGCGCGCGCTGCTCACCCGTGTGCTCCAACGCCTGCTGTTTCACACGTCGTTTCCCGCGGCGCTGGCGCTGCTCGACGCGACCCCGCACGCCGACGGCGTCGAGGTGACGCTCGAGGCCGCCGTCGGCGAGTGGAAGCTCGCGCGAAGTGTGGGCGCGCGCATCGTGGTGCCGGCCGCGCTGGTCGAGGGCGACGGGGCGGTGCTGCGCGACGCCGACCTCCTGGCGCGCGTCGAGGGCCTGTCGCCGCGGCACCTGGTGGCCGTGCGGCTGCCGGTGCCCGCGCAGGGCGCGATCGTGCTGCTGGGGCCCGCGCTGCCGTCGGTCACGGTGCCCCTCGAGCGGGTGTTTCAGCCGGTGCTGGCCAACCTGGCGCGGGCCATCGTGCTGTGCCGCAGCCACGAGGCGCAGACCCGCCGCCTCGAGGCCGAGCGCGACGTGGCGCGCGCCGCGCTCGAGCGCTTTCGCGCCGCGGTCGACACCGCCGCGGACCTGCTCTTTCTCGTCGATCCGACCACGGGCGCGCTCGTCGACGTGAACGGCACGGCGGAGTCGGCGCTGGGGCTGCGCCGCGACACGCTGGGCGTCACGACCCTCGCATCGGTGACGCAGGGCCTCGCGCCGGAGCGGTTTCACGCCATCGTGAACGACCTCCTCGACGGCCAGCCGCCGGCGACGGTGGAGGCCTCGCACACGCTCGCCGACGGGACGGCGATGGCCGTCGAGCTGCGCTTCGGCGCGTTTCGGCCCGCGCAGGGTCCGCCCGTGGTGATCGCCGCGTCGCGCGACATCCGCGCGCGCCTTCGCATGGAGCAGGAGTTTCTCCAGTCGCAGAAGCTCGAGGCCCTCGGCCGCCTCGCGGGCGGCGTGGCGCACGATTTCAACAACCTCCTGACGGGCATCCTCGGGGCGACGGGCGAGCTCCTCGACGCGATCCCCGACAACGCGGCGCTGCGCGAGTCGGTGGAGGTGATCGAGCACGCGGCGTCGCGCGGCGCGGCGCTCACGCGCCAGCTCCTCTTGATGAGCCGCAAGGGGCGCTCCGAGACCCTCGCCGTCGACGTGGGCGAAATCGTACGAACGAACGCCGCGATGCTGCGCCGCATGATGGGCGAAGACGTGCTGCTCGCGACGGCGTCGCGCGCCGACGGCGCCACGGTGCTGGCCGACCCGGGCAAGCTCCAGCAGGTGCTCTTGAACCTCGTGGTGAACGCGCGCGACGCCATGCCCGCGGGCGGCCAGCTCTCCGTCGAGACCCTCGCGGCGGAGCTCAGCGCGCGCGACGCCGCCGACCGCGACGGCGCGGCGCCGGGGCGCTACGTCGTGCTCGCCGTGACCGACACGGGCTGCGGCATGGACGACGAAGTGCGTCGGCACCTCTTCGAGCCGTTCTTCACGACGAAGCCCGAGGGGAGCGGCACCGGGCTCGGCCTCTCGACGGTGTACGGCATCGTGCGTCAGGCCGGCGGGCACCTCGTGGTGAAGAGCGAGCCCGGCCGCGGCAGCCGCTTCGAGGTGTGGCTCCCGCGGATCGCCGCGCGCTCCGCCGAGGCGACGCCCGCGCGCAAGAGCATCACCCGGGGCCGCGGTGAGCGCGTGCTGGTGGTCGACGACGACGCGCTCATACGCGCCTTCGCCACGCGCCTCCTCGAGCGCGCGGGCTACGCGGTGCGCAGCGCCGGCGACGGCGTGGAGGCCCTGCGCGTCGCCGCCGAGCAGCGCCCCGACGCGGTGCTCACCGACCTGGTGATGCCCAACATGTCGGGCCTCGAGCTGGCGAAGCGGCTGCGCGAGGGAGCCCCCGACCTGCCCGTGGTGTTTCAGTCGGGCTACAGCAACGAGGCGTCGCAGATCACGTACGAGCGCGGGCGCCAGAGCTACCTGCAGAAGCCCTACACGGGCGCGCAGCTCACCGTGATGCTCCGCGCCATCCTCGACGGCGTCGACCCGCCCTCGCTGCCCGCGCCCGGCGTCGCCGCGCCGCGCGGGTAGAGTGCGCCCGTGACCACCGCGATGACCTTCGTGGCGCCGCGCGGCGACCTCGAAGACCGTCGCTTCGAGCGCGCGTGCGCGAGCGTCTTCATCGGGTGAAGGGCCTGCGGTCGCTCACCCGTCGGCGAGCGCTCACACGCGGCAGCCGTCGCCGCGGCACGACGCGTCCCTTCATCCGAGTTGAAGCACCACCTCGGCGCCGCCGTGCGACGGCTGCTCGCGCACGGGCACGAAGCCATTGCGGCGCAGCGCCTTCACCGACGCGGTGTTGCTGGCGAGCACCGTGGCGAAGAGCGGTCGCGAGGCGTCGAGGAGCACCATCTGGCGCACGGCCTCGGTGGC
>CAISKJ010001631.1 GCA_903885885.1 uncultured delta proteobacterium | reverse complement strand
GGCCCGAGGTGGGCTCGTCGTAGATGAGCAGCTCGGGCTCCATCACCAGGGCGCGCGCGATGCCCACGCGCTTGGCCATGCCGCCGGAGATCTGCGCGGGGGTGAGCTTCGCCGCGTGCTCGACGCCGAGGTCTTTGAGCTTGGCCATGGCGCGCTCGCGGATCTCCTTCTCCGAGAGCTTCGTCTGCTCGCGGAGGGGGAAGGCTACGTTGTCGAAGTTGGTCATCGAGTCGAAGAGCGCGTACTTCTGAAACACCATGCCGAAGCGGCGGCGGGCCTTGTTGAGCTCGACGTCGCTCAGCGACGCGATGTCGACGCCGTCGACCACGATGCGCCCGCTCGTGGGGCGCTCGAGCGCGATGAGGTGGCGCACCAGGGTGCTCTTGCCCGCCCCCGAGCCTCCGATGAACACCAGCGTGTCGGCGCGGTTGATGGTCACGTCTACGCCGTGGAGCACGGTGCGGTCGCCGTAGACCTTCACCAGCTTCTCGACCCGCACGTGGGGCTCTTCGGTCGCCATCGGAGCGTCAGCCTACGGGGGTGAGAATCGAGGTGATGGCGTAGTCGAGCACGAAGACCCCGACGACGGACCACACCACGGCGCGCGTGGTGGCCTGGCCCACGCCGACGGCGCCGCCGGAGGCGTAGTACCCGTGCCGACACGCGATGAGCGCGACGGAGAAGCCGAACACCAGCGCCTTGATGAAGCCCTGCGTGAGGTCGCCGGGCTCGAGCATCGTGCGAATGCGGTCGGCGAAGATGCCCGGGTCGAGCGAGAGGCCGTAGACGCCCACGATCCACGCCCCGCCGAGGCCCACGAGAAAGAACAACAGCGACAGCACGGGCACCATGACGAGGCCCGCGAACACGCGCGGCACGACCAGGTATTGCACCGGGTTGACGGCCATGGTCTCGAGGGCGTCGATCTGCTCCGACGCGCGCATGTTGCCGAGCTCGGCGGCCATGCCCGAGCCCGCGCGAGCGGCCACCATGATGGCCGTGAGCACCGGCGCCATCTCGCGCGAGAGGGTGAGCGACACGACGCCGCCCACCATGTTTTCGGCGCCGAAGCGCCGAAAGCCGTAGATGGTTTGCACCGCGAAGACCATGCCCGTGAAGAGCCCCACGAGCCCCACGAGAAACACCGACTGCACGCCCACGAACTCGAGCTGGGCGACCATCACGTTGAAGCGGTACGGCGGGCGCAGCGCCCACACGAAGCTCTTGAACGCGAGGTCGCCGAGGGTGCCCACCTCTTCGACGAAGGCGCGGGCGGGGTCGAGCACGCGCGCCCACGCGGGGCGCGGCGGCGGCTCATCGGCCATCGGAGGGCGCTCCGTTCGCGTAGAGCCGGGGCACGCGGCGCGACACGGCCGTGAGCACCTCGTAGGCGATGGTGCCGACGCGCGCGGCGATCTCTTCGGCGCGGATGGGGTCGAAGCCCGCGGGGCCCGTCTGCGCGCCGAGGAGCACCACCTCGTCGCCCACCGTCACGCCGTGGCGCCGCGCGATGTCGGTGACGTCGACGGTGCAGAGGTCCATCGAGACGTTGCCCACCACGGGGGCGCGGGCGCCGCGCACGAGCACCTGGGCCTCGGACGAGAGCCTGCGAAAGAACCCGTCGGCGTACCCGATGGGAATGGTGGCGATGGTCGACCGGCGCGTCGCGCGCCAGCGGCCCGCGTAGCCCACGGGCGCGCCCTTCTCGATCTCGCGCAGGGCGATCACCTCGGTGCGCAGGCGCATCGCGGGCAGGAGCCCCGGGGCGGTGTTGGGAAAGGGCGCCACGCCGTAGAGCGCGATGCCCACGCGCACGAGGTCGAGCCGCGAGGCCTCGACGCGAAAGGCCGCGGCGCTGTTGGCCGCGTGCGCGAGGGGCGGCGCGAGGCCGTGCGCGCGCAGCGTGGCGCGGGCCGCGTCGAAGCGACGGAGCTGCTCGTAGGTGAACGCGTCGTCGTCGCAGTCGGCGTCGGCGAAGTGCGTCATCGCGGCGACGACGTGAGGTGCGGGGCGCCCGCGAGGCGCG
>CAISKJ010001630.1 GCA_903885885.1 uncultured delta proteobacterium | reverse complement strand
CGCGTCGACGACCTCGACGGCTTCGCCCCCTACGCGGGGTCGATCCCCGAGTACGAGGGCTATGATTTCTCGTCGACGCTCTTCGCCGAAGGCACCGCGGCGGTGGGCCTCGCGCGGCTCCGCACCGGCGACCGGGCCGGCGCCGAGCGCATCGCCGCGACGCTGCGCACCTTGCAGCGCCGGGGCGACGGCGGCGTGCTCTACGCGACGCCCGAGGGCCCCGACATGCCCCGCGTGCCCGCGGCGGCGCCGACCGCGTGGCTCCTCGTGTTGGAGCGCGAGCTCGCGGGTCAGCGCGCGGGGGTGTTCGCGCCGCGGGTCAGCGCGCGGTGAAGGTCGAGCGCGTGCGGGCGGCGATGGGCCCGCGCAGCACCACGCGGCGGCCCGCGATGGTGTACGCGCCGCACGCGTCGCACGCGAAGGTGGTCACGGTGTCGCCGAACTCGAGGGTGAGGTTGGAGACGGGCACGTCGCCCGCGGTGAGCGTGCCCCGGTAGCCCGCGGCGGTGTCGTAGGTGGCGTCGAAGGCGACGCCCTCGCGCGCGCGCCAGAAGTCCGACACCTCGAGCACGCCGAGGTCGGTGCGCACGCCCACGCGCTCGGCCGCGGTGAGCAGCCGGTCGACGGCGGTGAACTTCACGCCCTGGTTGGTCTCGGGCACGCCCACGCCCCACGACGGGTGCACGAGCGCCACGGTGTGGGCGCCGTTGGCCGCGTTGCGCAGGGTGGCGTACTGCCACAGCGACGCGAAGCGAGCGTAGTTGGAGGGCTGGAGCTCCTCTCGGGTGGTGGAGGTGCCGTCGGTGGTCCCGAGGCCGTCTTCGATCGCGATGAGGTGTTCGAAGATCGCGCGGCGGCGAAAGGTCGCCGGCTGCATGCCCGTGCGCGCGAGCGAGATGGGGAGGTTGGTCTTGAAGTCGCCGATGGCGTAGCTCGAGTCCGAGGTGATGCCGCTCGCGGCGAGCACGTCGAAGAGGTCGGGCGCGATGGAGAGGTACGGCGAGCGCCACGCGCGCGGGCTCACCCCCGTGACCCCCGCGAGGAGCTCGATGGGCACGCGCACCTCGCCGCAGAGGGTGGTCGCCGAGGTCATCACGGGGGCGTAGGTGGCGAAGGTCTCGGCGCAGGTGCCGCGCGGCACGGCGCGCTCGTCGCGGTGGGTCACCGAGTGCGCCCCCGCGGGGCACATGCCGAGGGCGCAGAGGTAGCGCACGGTCTCGGGGGTCCAGTAGCCGTTCACGTAGTCGGTGGTGACGTAGTAGGTGCCGCGCGCGTGGTGGGCGTACTCCACCGTGGCCATCTGGGAGGCGGCCGCGGCGCCCCACGAGCCCGGCATCGACGAGTCGGGCGCGTCGATGTCGTGCGTGAGGAGCAGCGCCGAGTCTTGCGCGCCGGGCACCGTGTGCTTGAACACCACGTGGCCGCCGGCGCCCTCGCGCACGGCGTCGCGGAGCATGAGGCCCAGCACGTCGCCCGCGGGCTCGAAGCAGTTGATGTAGCAGCGGTAGTG
>CAISKJ010001629.1 GCA_903885885.1 uncultured delta proteobacterium | reverse complement strand
GGGCCTCGCGCGAAGACTTTCCCTTCGTGGTCACGGTCACCAACCCGTGGGCCGCGGAGGTGAGCGTCACCTTTGAGGGCGGCGGCCTCGCGGCGCCGCGCGCGGTCACCGTCGCGGCCCGCAGCGCGCGCACGGTGAGCCTCCCGTGGGTGCGCACGCTCTCCGAGGGAGGCGACCCCGAGCACCCGCGCTCGGCGCGCGTGGCGCAGGGCGCGGTGCGCGTGCGCGCGAGCCTCCCGGTGGGGGCGTGGCAGTTCAACCCCGAGGGCTTCGTGAGCACGCTCTCGTGCGGCGACGCGCGGTGCTTCTCGTACACCAACGACGCCTCGCTGCTGCTCCCTACGGCCGCGCTGAGCGCGCGCTACGTGGTGGTCACGCGGCCCACGGTGCGCCTCCGCGGGCAGGGGCAGACGCAGTGGAAGCGCGCCTCGGGCTTCGTCGCCATCGCGGCCACCGCCGAGGGCTTCACCGACGTCACCGTGCGCCTCCGCGGGCGCACCGAGGCCGGCGACGGGCTCGCGGCGGGCGCCCCCGGTGAGACGCTCCGCGCGCGCCTCGCGCAGGGCGAGGTGTGGCAGCTCGTGTCCGACGCGTCGGGCACCTGCGTCACCCCGGAGCCCGACACGGTGCGCGGCGACGTGTTCTGCCGCCCGGTGCCCGCCGAAGACCTCACGGGCACCGCGGTCGAGAGCAGCGCGCCCGTCGCGGTGTTCGCGGGGCACGACTGCGCGCTCGTCCCGTACGACCGCTTCGCGTGCGACCACCTCGAGGAGCAGATGCTCCCCGTGGAGAGCCTCGGGCGACGCTACGTGGTGGCGCGCACGCCGCCGTGGTTCACCGAGCCCGACGTGCTGCGCGTCGTCGCTACGCACAGCGACACCCGCGTGACCTTCGAACCCGCGAGCGCGCACGCGCCCGTCACCCTCGCCAACGCGGGTGATTTTATCGAGTTCGAGCAGCGCGCGAGCGTGTCGATCACGGGCACCGAGGCCCTCCTCGTGGCGCAGTTTCTCGTCGGCGGATCGTACGACCGCGCGCGCCCCGACGAGGGCCGCGGCGACCCCGACATGGTGCTCGCCCCGCCCGTCGAGCAGACGCGCAGCGCCTACGATTTTGTGGCCGCGACGGGCTTTCCCACCAACACCGCGATCGTCACGGTGCCGCAGGGCGAGGGCCTCGCGCTCGACGGCGCGCGCGTCACCGCGACGCCCTACGACCGCGTGGCGGGCTACGACGTGCTGCACCTCGCGGTCGCCGAAGGGGCGCACCACCTCGAGAGCGCGCGGGCGGGCGTGCGCTTCGGGCTCATCGTGTCGGGCCTCGCCCCGTCGACCTCGTACACCTACGCCGCGGGGCTCGACCTCGCGCCCATCGGCACACCGCAATGAGAGCCTCCCTCGCGTGCGCGCTCTTCGTGATGGCCTGCGACGCGCCGCAGGTGGCCTTCAACGACGCGGGCTTCGCAGTGTTCGACGCCGCCGACGCGACCCTCGTCGCCACCGGCAACGCGTGCGGAACCAACGACCAGGGCGAGCCCATCGGCGGCTGCTCCGCGGGCCAGTTCTGCATCTCGCCCGACGAGGGCTTTCCCAACGGATACTGCGCGCCCGACTGCCGCGCCGCGCCCTGCGCGGAGGGAGACGTGTGCTTCCCCTCGTCGGCGCAGCACCACTACTGCTTGCGGGGGTGTGAGCGCGACGGCGACTGTCGTCAGCGCGAGGGCTACGTGTGCCGCGCGTGGCGTCCGGGGGCGAGGCCCGCGTGCGTTCCCAACGAGGAGCCCATCGGGCGCCGCGACGACGGCCGCGCGTGCTTCGCGACGGAGGGTGACGGGAGCGTGGGGCCCTTTCTCGCGCCCCTTCCTACAGGGCGTTTCGCGCGCGCGGCGTCGCTCACGCGCGGGCGCTTCGAAGCGATGGGCGAGGCCGAGGTGTCGCTCGCCGTCGACGCGACGGGCAACGCGGTGGTGGCCTTCATGGGCGTCGACAACCGCGGGCTCTACTGGCGCGGCGGCGTCGCGCGCGTCGCGCCCGACGGAGCGGTGGGCGCGGTGACGGTGCTCCACGATTTCGACTACCCCGACACGCTCGCGCCCGGCGTGGCCTTCGATCGCGCGGGGCGCTTGCACCTCGTGTACGTGGCCAACCACGAAGACCGCCCGGGCAACTTTCTCCGCCACGCGGTGAGCCTCGACGGGGGCGTTACCTTCGACCGCGCGCGCTCGGCCTTCGCCGACGTGGTGTGCGGGCTCAACTGCTCGAGCCCCATGATCGCCGCGGGGCCCGACGGCGACGGCGACGCGGTGTACGTGGCCGCCATCGCGGGCCAGCGCGATGGAACGGGCGCCCTCCAGGTGGCGCGCATGGCCGCCGACGGGAGCGCCTTCGACCCGCACAGCACCCTCGCGCGCCTCGAGGTCACTTCGAACGCGCGGCGCGCGCCGGGCATCGCCTCGCTCGCGGCGGGTCCCGCGCGGGGCGCGGTGTACGCGGCGTGGGTCGATCGCAACGTGAGCCACGCGCTCTCGGCGCTGGGCGATCGCGTCAACCGCGTGCGGCTGCGTGCATCGACCGACGGCGCGCGCACGTGGGGCGACGTCGAAGAGGTGTCGCGCCCCGAGGATGCTCCGGTGGGGCACGTTCCGTGGGTGGGCGCCGGCGGCGGCGTGTTGCACGTGGCCTACGTGACGGGCGGCCTCACGGGCGCGTGGGACGTGGTGCTCGCCACGCGCCGCGACGGCGACACGCAGTGGCAGCACCGCGTGGTGAACGACGACCCCGCGCGCTGCGCCACGCACGCCTTCGCGGGCCTGTCGGTCGATGCCGTCACGGGCGCTGGCTCGGTGCTCTGGCTCGACAACCGCTACGGCGCGGGCGTGGTGGCCTTCGCGCGCTGCGCGGCCGACGCGACCGTGCGTTGCACGCGCAACGAGGCGGTGTCCGACGAGGGATTCGTGTTCACCACGGCGCGCGACCCGCTGCGGTGGCACGGCACGCGGAGCGCGCTCGCGCGAGGCCCCGACGGCACGCTCTGGGGCGCCTGGAGCGACACGCGCACGGGCGGCCCCGGGGTGTATGCGGCGCGCGCGCTGATGCGCTGAACGGTGGCTCAGTCGAGCGCGGGCGCGGGCGCTCCGCGGGCGACGCGGGTGTCGTCGCCGAGCTGTCCGAGCTCGTTGGCGCCCCAGCACCACACGGTGTCGTCGTCGCGCAGCGCGCAGGTGTGGCGACCGCCCGCGGCGAGGGCGCGCACGCTCGTGAGCCCCTCGACGGCGCGCGCTTCGAAGCGATCGGCGAAGCCGCAGTCGCCGAGCTGCGCGTAGCGGTCCGAGCCCCAGCACCACACGGCTCCGTCGCGCAGCGCGCAGGTGTGCATCGCGCCCGCGGAGAACTCCGTCCCGTGCAACGGCGTGAGGGCGGGCTCGTACTGCGCGGCGGTGGTGCCGTTGGCTCCGCGGCAGCCCGACTCGGCGGCGAGGCCCGACTGACCGAAGCCGTTGTCGCCCCAGCACCAGAGGGCGTCGTCGGCGGTGCGCGCGCAGGTGTGGCGCTCGCCCGCGGTGAGGGCGCGCACGGCGGTGAGCGATCGCACGGCGACGGGTGCGCGCTGGTCGAGGGCGGTGCAGTCGCCGAGCTGTCCGTGGGGGTTGAGGCCGAAGCAGCGCGCGGCGCCGTCGTCGAGGGCCACGCAGGTGTGCGCGGCGCCGAGGGCGAGGGCTGCAACGGGGCGGGGCGTGAGCACCGTGGTGGGCGCGCTGCGGTCGAGGGTGGTGCCGTCGCCGAGCTGTCCGCTGGCGTTGTCGCCCCAGCACACGAGCGCGCCGCCGCGGCGCAGCGCGCAGGTGTGCGACGCGCCCACGGCGAGGGCGGTCACGTCGGTGAGGTTCGCGACGCGCACGGGGGCGGAGCGGGCGAGGGTGGTGCCGTCGCCGAGCTGTCCGCGGGCGTTGTCGCCCCAGCACGAGACGGCTCCGTCGGCGTGGAGCGCGCAGGTGTGGTCGCCGCCCGCGCGCACGTCGACCGCGGCGGCGAGGCCTGCGACGCGCACGGCGCGAGCGCGCGGGAGCAGGGTGCCGTCGCCGAGCTGGGCGCGCGCGTTGTCGCCCCAACACGCGACGGCGCCGTCGGCGAGGAGCGCGCAGGTGTGGTCGCGCCCGGCGCTGAGCGCGCGCGCGTGGAGAATGGGACCTGCGTCATGGGATGCGCCCGGCGTACAGTGCGAGGGCGGCGCGTCGTCGAAGCGGGCGACGTCGCGTTGCACGTCGAACACGGGGGCGTCGGCGCGCGCGTCGGAGGCGTCGGTGATGTCGGGCGCGGCGTCGGGCGATTGCAGCGTGCGCGGCGCGGGCGACGCGCAGGCGCCGAGCGCGACGAGGAAGAGTGCCGACGAGCGCGCGATCACGCGGCGACGGTAGCGGGCCGAGACGGGCGCGTACAGATGCACACCACGCGTGGTGCGGGCGCACACCGCATGGGGTGAACGCGCGCCGTCAGCGCCGCGCCCCGTGCGGGCACTGGAGCACCACCCGGGCGCCGCCCTCGCGGGTGATGGTGAGCTGCGCGCGCAGCTGGCGCACGAGCGAGCGCACGAGCTGGAGGCCCAGCGAGGTGGGCGGCGCCGTCTCGATCCCTTCGGGGAGCCCGGGGCCCGCGTCGTGGACCTCGACGCGGATGCCCACGTCGCCCTCGGCGGCGATGCGCACGCACACGTCCCACGGGCTACCGGCGCCGCCCATGCCGTACTTGAACGCGTTGGTGATCAGCTCGTTGAGAATGAGCCCCAGGGGCACCGCGGTCTCGACGCTGACGGCCACCGCGTCGGCGGCGAACTCCACCCGCGCGGCGGGCGCGAGGCTGGCCCGCAGCGACTCCGCGAGGCTGCGCGCGTAGCTGCCGAGGCCGATGCGCTCGAGCGAGTCGACGCCGTAGAGCTGCTGGTGAATCAGCGCCATGGAGCGCACGCGGAACACGCTCTCTTGAAGCAGCGCGCGCGCCTCGGGGGAGGGCATCTGATCGCTCTGGAGCACCAGGAGGCTCGAGATGATCTGCAGGTTGTTCTTCACCCGGTGGTGAATCTCTTTGAGCAGCGTCTCCTTCTCGCGGAGCGAGGCCGTGAGGGCCGCCTGCGCCGCGTTGCGCGCGCTCACGTCGGTGACGCCCGCGAGCACGTGGTGACGGCCCTCGACCGCGATGGGCACGAGGCCCACCTCGGCGTCGAAGCGCGATCCGTCGCGGCGCACCGCCGACACCGTGCGCAGCGGCGCCATGGGGGTTGTCGCGCGCTGCGTCGCGAAGGTATCGCGCATGAGCCCGTCGTGGCGGGCCCGCAGTTCGTCGGGGACGAGCGCCCGCAGCGGGGTGCCCTCGAGCGCGTCGGGGCCGTACCCGAAGAGCGCCTGCGCCGCGCGGTTCGACTGCGCCACGGCCAGCGCAGGGTCGACCATGAGCATCGCCTGCGGGGCCTCTTGAAAGAGCCGTTCGAAGCGCTCCTCGCTGGCGGCGAGGGCGCGCGTGCGCTCCTCCACCCGCAGCTCGAGCTCGGCGTGCAGCGCCTCGCGCGCCTCGCGGGCCTCGTGAATGGCGAGGTGCGCCCCCAGCATCGTGGCGAACTGCGCCACCTGGTCGAGAAACTCCGCGTCGGGCGGCGTCGCGGCGGTGTAGCCCAGGTTGAGCGTGCCGCACACGCCCTGCGCCCCGAAGAGGGGCATCACCACAAACTGCGTGTACCCCGTGCTCGCCGCGATGTGCGTCCAATCGGCGAAGCGATGGAGCGCGTGGTCGCGCGTCGACACCACGCGGCCCGTGCGCACCGCGAGGCCCACCGCCGCCCCGGCGCGCGTCGCCGCGTCGACCACCTCGACCCGCCGACCCGCGTGAACGTAGTGAAAATCCTCGGACTCCAGCGCCGGCTGCGCGTCCTCGTCGAGGAGCCGAAACGCATGGCGCGCCCCCCCGTCGACGATCTGCATGAGCGACACCCGCTCGACGCCGAGCACCTTCCGCAGCCGGGTGCGAATGCTCTCGTAAATCGCCGCGCGCCCCGCCGAGCGCGCCAGCTCCATCGAGAGCTCGAGGAGCGCCCGCTGCCGCGCCGACGTGGCCGCCAGCCCCGCGTTGAGCCGCTCGAGGGCCGCCTCGTCGTCGACGCGCTTGAAGCCCGCGACCATCGCGTCGGCCACGAGCTGCACCAGCGCCGCCAGCTCGCCGGGCTCGGTGCCCTCCACCCGCGGACGCTCGAGCACCAACGCGCCCAGGCGCGCGCCGTCGAGCGTCATGGGCACCACCAAACGCGCGGGAGGGGCGCCGCCCGCGGGCTCGGTGAAGAGCGCTGCCAGCGCCGCGCGGTCGTCGGTCGGGAGGGCGCATCCCTCGCGGGTCCAGCTGTGCGCGCGCGTGGCCTCGCCGTCGCGCACGCGCACCACGCAGGCGCCGTCGGCCCCCGTCTTGCGCCCGAGCTCGGCCAGGGCGTCGCGCAGGGCCGCGTCGATGTTCGGGCCCCGCGCGCCGAGGAACGCGCGCGACACCTGCGACACCACGCGCTTCACCGCGAGGAGCGTCTCGAGGCGCTGCTCCTGCGCCTTGCGCGCGGTGATGTCGAAGCCCGCGCCGATGGCGCGCACGGGCGCCCCGGCGGCGTCGTACACGAGGCGCGACTCGTCGCGCAGCCAGCGGTACGACCCGTCGCGGTGCCGGAGCCGATACTCGTGCACGTAGCGTCCGCGCGCGAAGAGGTTGGGCATGTCCGAGAGCACGCGCGCCCGGTCGTCGGGGTGCACGGCGTTGACCCAGAAGTCCGGCGCCATCATCTCGGCCGCGGTGTGTCCGAGCATCGCCGTGGCCGACTCGCTGATGTACTCCATCGAGAAGTCGGGCAGCCGCGTGGCGTAGATCATGGCCGCCGTGGTGGCCAGCAGCGACGTGAGGCGCTCGCTCTGAGCGCGCACGGCCTCGGCGTGCAGCCGCGCCTCGGTGACGTCGCGCAGGGTGATCACCTGGCCGCCGCTCAGGGCCACCGACGTGACCGCCACGGGCACCGCGGAGCCGTCGCGGCGGTGCAGCATCCACGGGCACTCGACGGACACCGTGCAGGCGACGCCCGGCGCGAGGCGCATGGGCTCGCCGCTGTGCGCGCAGGTGAAGCGCAGCGCCGCGTCGAGGGGGCGACCCAGGGCGTCGGCCGTGGAGAGCCCCGTGAGGGCCGTCGCCGCGGGCGTGAAGAGGGTCACCAGGCCCTCGCCGTCGGTGACCACCACGCCGTCGCCGATGGCCGCGAGCACGGCCGAGAGGCGCGCCTCGTGGCTGCGGCGCTCGCTCAGGTCGCGCAGCACGCCCACGAACGACACGGCCCCGTCGGGCTCCTCGACGCGATCGAGCATGAGCTCGACGAACACCTCGTGGCCCCGCGCGTGGAGCACGGGGATCTCCGTGGCGCGACCCAGGAGCGGAGACTTGCCGCGCGCCGCGCGCTCGACGTGCTCGCGGTGGGTGGCCCACAGGTGCGGCGGAAACAGCAGCTCGCCGAGGCGGCGCCCTACGGCATCCTGCTCGGTGTAGCCCAGCATCTGCGTGGCCCCGCGGTTCCACAGCGTCACGAAGCCGTCGCGGTTGATCGCGATCACGGCGTCGCGCGCGACGGCGAGGAGGGCCGCGAGGCGGTCGGGGTGGGCCGTCGCCTCGGGGGGCAGCGACGAAACGCGCGCTTCGGCCGCAGACGCTGGGAGGGCGGACACCGTAGAAAACTCCTGGAGCCGGTGCAGAAGCGCCAACCTCCGCGGGACTCGCCGGTCACAAGTACCGCAACGGTCTCCCGCGTCAACGCCGCGCGGTACGACGGGAGTCGCTGCGGCTACTTCATCGCGCGGCGCTGCGCGCGGTTCATCGAGGGGGCCTGGGCCTCCATGATGGCCTTGCGCGCGGTGGGGTCGTTGCGGAGCACCTCCTGCGCGAGCGCCTGCATCTCGGGGCGCACGCCCGAGTTGGGCATCACGAAGCGGCCGAGGTACTGAAAGTTCTCTTTGCACATCGCGATCATGTCTTTGCGCACGAGGTCGCGCTTCGAGTCGGCCCAGTTGGCGAAGATGCGCGCGAAGAGCAGCGGCACCCGCGCGCTCGCGTAGGTCGCGTCGTCGGGCGAAAACATCTCGATGAGATCCCTCGCCTCCTTCACCTTGCCCGTGCGCGCCCACGCCTCGGCCACCGCGGCGGCCATCACCGAGCGCACCTCGGGCTGCTGAATCTGCGAGAGCTGAATCTCATCGGCGAGCTTCGCGGCCTCGTCGACGCGGTTCTTCACCAGGTACACCTGGGCCTTCATCCCGCGCACCTCGTTGAGGAGCATCGCGGGCACCTTCTTCATGTCGATGGAGTCGAGCGTGGCGACGGCCTTCTCGGGGTCCTCCTGCAGCTCGAGCTGCGCGCGCATGAGGGTGCTGGTGACGTCGTTGTCCTTGGCCTCGCGCGCGGTCAGCTCGGCGATGGCGGCCTTGCGCGCCTCGGGGCTCTCCTGCGCGCGCTTGGCCAGGTTCATCAGCGCCATCTGCTTCTGGTACCAGCGCCAGGTGTAAAGACCGAAGCCCGCCAGCACCACCGTGAGCACGGCGAGAAACCACATCGTGCCCGACGAGCGGCTCGCGATGGCCATGGCCCACAGCGCGACGAACACCGCGCCCGCGATGACGAGGTTGCGGTACTTGATCATCATGCCGGGCGCGGCCGCCGGTGAGGGCGTCGCGGGGGCGTTCTTTTGCGGCGATGTTTCGGCCATACAGCGCCTCAGGTACTCTATCCCCCCGCGCGGTTGCAAGATCCCCCGGGCACTCCCCCCCGATGACCCTCTCTCGACGCGCCTTCCTCGCCGCGCTCGCGGCTACGTCCAACGCAACCCTCGCACACGCGCAGCGCACCGCGGCCCCCGTCGACGAGGCCCTCTTCGCCCTCGCGGGGAGCTGCATCCTCGGCGGCTCGCGCGAGCGCATGCTGCACCCCACGCTCGCGTCGATGCTCGGCCGCGGCGCCCTCGCGGGCATCATCGTGGGCAGCGAGAACGTGCGCAACCTCACCGAGCTGCGCGCCACCCTCGACGCCGTGCGCGC
>CAISKJ010001628.1 GCA_903885885.1 uncultured delta proteobacterium | reverse complement strand
GCTTTCGCAACTGGCCTCCCCTCGCGCTCGCGCGCATGCGCTCTGCGCTGCGCCCCTCGCAGCTCGACGAGGTCGACCTGCGCCTCGCGGCGGGCGACGTGGTCGAGCTCCGCGACGCCTCGCTCGCGCCGCCGCCCGCGGGCCTGGCCCCCGTCGTCGCGGCCCTGCTGGGCGCGGCCTTCGCGGCCCTCGCGGCCCGCGCGTTCTACGCCCACGGGGCGCCCGCCGCGCGCGCGGTGCTGCGCGTCTTCGTCGACTGAGCGCGGCCGTCAGGGCGCGAGGCGAAAGTGCAGCGCCTTGCGGCTGTGCCCCGCGAAAATTCGCACGGTCTGCCCCACCTCGACGCGCAGCGGCGACGCAAACGAGAAGAACGCGTGGAGCCACGAGCTGGGGCTCGCGGGTCCGAGTCGCGGGCGGTTCTCGTACTCGCTCACGCCGTCGAAATCGATGTGGAGCCACTGCACCACGCCGAGGCACTCGCCGGCGCGCGTGACGGTCACATCGACGAGGTGTTCGAAGGGCGGGTGGCGCGCCGCGCAGAGGTCGAAGCGAAGGGCCGTGGCGGGCTCCGAGAGGCGCTCATAGTCGACGTGAGCGCCGTCGAAGATAATGCGCTCGGGGGTAAACACGTTGAAGGGCGTGAGGTCGAAGCCCGACGCGCGGTCGACGCGTGTGAGCCGCGCGAGGGTGCCCCCGCCCGCGAGTTCGAAGCGCGCCGACGCCGCGCGCGGCAGCACCGCGGCGCCCGGCGCGAGGAGCCGCGCGTGGGCGTCTTCGAGCGAGTCGAGCACCTCTTCGCCGAGCACGTTGGAGTCGAAGAGCTCGGACACGAGCACCCCCGCGCGCGCGGGCAGCTCGGCCCCCACGGTGAGCGCCGTCGAGTGCTTCGCGTGCACCGTCACCCGATCGGCGTACCCGTTGCGGGCGACGATTTCGCGGGCCGTCGCCGCGAGCGTGGGCACCGCCTCGCAGGTCACCACGCGCCCCGCCCCAGCGCGGGCGGCCATCATCGCCACGAGGCCCGCGCCGGTGCCGATCTCGAGCACCAGCGCGCCGGGTTCGACCGCGCGGCGCAGCGCGGCGTCGTAGGCGTCGTTGCGCGCGACCTCGTTCACCATCGCGAAGTGCCACGGCTCGACGAGGCGGCTCTGCGCCACCTGGAGCAGCCCCGCCGCGCGCTCGTTGGCGGGCTCGCGCGCGAGCACCTCGGTGAGCCGCTCGATCGCCGCGGGGTACTCCATCCAGCGAAAGTGCACGATGGCCATGGTGAGCAGCGGGCCCACGTGCCGCGGGTCGAGGCCCTGCGCGGCGCGGGCGCTCTCCATCGCCGCGCCCCACGCGCCCGTCTCGAGGAGCGCCTCGGCGAGGTTGTTGTGCGCGTCGAAGAGGCCCGGGCGCGCCGCGATCGCCGCGCGAAACGCAACCGCCGCCTCCGCAGCGCGACCGAGATCGCGCAGCGCGACGCCGTGGTTGTTGCGCGCCTCGGCCCACTGCGGGGCGGCCTCGACGGCGCGGGCCAACATCGCCTCGGCCTCGTCGAAGCGACCGACCTGCAGAAGAATCACACCCAGCGCGTGCGCCGCCTGCGCGTTGCGGTGCTCACGGGCCAGCACCGCGCGGTAGCCCGCCTCGGCCTCGTCGAGGCGACCGGCCAGGTGCGCGGTGATCGCCGCCGAGAGGGCTGAAGCCACAGTCGCGCCCGGTCGGCCCGAGGAGGGAGCTTTCACCGCGCGATAGGGCCCCGGAGGGCCGCCGCCGGTCAAGCCGCACGAGATACCTCAAATGGGGTATCCGGACTCGCGCGAAACGACCCAATACAAGACACGACAATCCAACACGAGACACGCTCCGCCCCACATCAGAACGAACGAGGGTTACTCGTTTCGTATCGCGGGTTTGCAACTCTGCAATGCGCTTAACCGGGCGTGCAACCTGTCCCCCAAACGCCCGTGTTCCACACAGTGAATCACCGGCGAAACAGCCATAGCTCATCCGTGGCACGCGGTCTGCAAACTACTCAGGCAAGCGGCGACGCCGGCGGTCCCCCCCCACGCCAGAGGTGCTCGCTGCTACCTACTCCCTGCCTCGATGGCCTGCGAAGGAACACCACCTTCGCAGGCCGCTTCTTTTCGAAGTCCAGGTTCGTCGCGCGCCCCCCTCGACGCGGCGCTCGCCGACCTCCTCGCCGCGGTCGATGGGCAGCCCTGCGCCGCGCTGCACCAATCCGCAGTGCGGGCCGTGTTAGCGTCGCGGGCCGCGATGGTGGAGCCCCCCTGCTCGATGCAGCGCCTGTCGACGTGTGCCCTCGCGGCGGTGGTGTGCATCGCGGCGCCGCGGGCCGCGCAGGCGGGCAACGAGGAGGGGGTGCTCTTCGGCGCCGCGGCCTCCATCGCGGCGGGCGCCGTCACGGCCACCACGAGCGAGGGCAGCGCGCTCTGGTACAACCCCGCCGGCGAGACCGACGCGATGCAGATCGACGCGCAGGGCGCGCTCTCGACCGTGCCCGCGCCGCTCTCGGTGCACGAGGTCGGCGTCAACGTGGGCTCTACGCTGCGCTTCTGACTACGCCCTGCGCGACCGGGCAGCGCCCCTGCGCGGGCTGACCGACACGCGGCCCGCCATCGCCGGGTGCCTCCACGCGCGCTCGGCCACGGAGCGCGCCGTGGCCTCGTGCAGCGCCTCGGCGCGCGCCGGGTCGACGCGGCCGTGCGAGGCCCACGCCGCCGCGTCGACGCCCGCGGGAAGCTCCAGCGAGAAGTCGGCCGCCGCGAGGGCCCGCAGCGCGTCGTCGACGGCCTGCGCCACCGCGGCGCCGCCCGTCTCGAGGCACCACCCGAGGATCGACCACGCGAGCTCGCAGTGCCGCGCCTCGTCGTCGGCGATGGTCGCGAGGGCGCCCATCACCGCGGGGTCTTCGGCGGTGTCGCGCGAGGCGCGCGCGATGGCCGCCGCCACGCCCTCGCCGAGGCAGCCCTCGAGCAGCGCCTCGCGCGCGAGGCTCGCGCGGTCGCACACGGCGTGGCGAATCGCGTCGGGCGCGATGGGCCCCGGCGCCTCCCACCGGGCGCCGTACATGCTCGCGAGCGTGAAGCACAGCCGTGCGTGGCGCACCTCGTCGAGCGCCGCGCGGTGCGCGCCCTCGAGGAGCTCGGGCGGCGCCGCCACGGCGATGAGCTGCATCGCCACGCGCGTGAAGGCCGCGATCGAGGCGTGCTCGGCGAAGGCGTCGTCGCGCCACGCGGCCGCGAGCGCCGCGCGCGTCGTCGCGTCGAGCGCGTTCACCTCGGGCGACAGCTCGTCGATCCACCCGGCGCCGCTCGCGCGCTCGGCCACCACCGAGGCCCCGGCGTACACCAGCGGCCTGCCCATCGAGGCGTTGGAGGGAGCGCCGCCCGCGATCACCACACGTCGCATGGGGGCAACCCATACCACAGCCCGTCCCCGTGCGAATTGTCGTGAAGCCTCGCGCGCGCCGCGCCTACGATGCGCGCGTGAATCATTCGAACACCGAGCCCCAGGCGCGGCTCCTGGGGCGCTCCGCGGCGATGCTCATCGTGCTCGCGCTGCTCACGGGCTTCGTCGTGGCGGGGGCGATGACGGGCAAGGTCGACGCCGACGTGCACGCCATGCTCGCGTCGCACCTCAACGCCCTCCTCGGCGCCTTCTGGATGCTCGGCGTCGCGTGGAGCCTGCCTCTGCTGCGCCTCGACGCGCGGGGCCTCACGCGGCTCGCGTGGCTCACCATCGTGCCCAACTACGCCAACTGGCTGGTCACCGCGGTGAAGGCCTTCTTGAAGGTCGCCGGCGTCGAGGCCAGCGCCGACGGGCGCAACAACCTCGTGTTCGGGCTCCTCACGGCCCTCGTGGTGCTCCCCTCGCTCGGGGGCGCGGTGCTCTGGGTGTGGGCCTTCGGTCGCAAGGAAGACTAAGCTGATGGTCACTGCGACGGAGTTTCTCCTCGGCGCCCTCGACCACCGCGGCCGCACCGTCGAGACCTACCTCGCGGCCGACGACGAATGGCTCGAAGACCGCCACGACTGGGTGCAGTGGGCCTTTCCCAACCTGGAGCCCAGCGTGTTCAACCCCGAGGCCCCGGTGTGGACGCGCGACGAGGCCGCGGCGCTCCCCGAGGCCGCGCGCGCCAACCTCGTGCGGCTGCTGGCCCGGTACCGCGCGTTCCTCTCGCGCATGCGCTGCTGGCGCTGCGGCTTCGACCACAACCACGCGCGCATCACCCGCGTGATCCTCTGCCTCCGCGACGCGGGCCTCACCGCCGAGGCGCAGGGCTTCTACGACTTCGTCACGGCGGCCCCCGAGCCCGGCGCGCGCTCGCGCACGTTCTGGCGCGCCGCCCTCGAAGGCACCGACGAGTACTAGAGCGTCTCGCGCAGCGCCATCAGCAGCGCGCCGAGCTGGTTCTGCCCGCGGCCGTCGGGGCCCGTGCCCCAGAACGCGTCGCCCGCCTTCAGCTGCACCAGCGGGTGCGCGCCCGTCGACGCGAGGAGCGATCGCAGCGCCTCGCTCTGCGTGAACTTCGCGCGCATCGCGGCGCGCATCACGTCGAGCTTCACCGACTCCCAATCGGGGCGCATGCTGTGAGCGCGCCCCACGCGCCACGCGCTCGCGGGTTCGTCGTTGCGCGCGATGGCCGCCACGGCCGCGTCGTGGTCGGGCATCCCCTGCGATTTCGCGAGCTGGAAATACACCTCGGGGCCCGCGTAGCGCACCCCGTCGATCACGAAGCCGGGCTCGTCGAACGCGAAGGTGCTGTGCACGTTCGCAAACTCCGTGGCCCACACCCACGCGCCGTGATGGGCCGTGGCCGCGTCGACGAGCGCCTCGGCCCCCTCGCCGAAGGCCGCGGTCGACACGAGCCGCTGCGGGACCCAGCACGGCAGGTGCGCGACGAGCGCGGCGAG
>CAISKJ010001627.1 GCA_903885885.1 uncultured delta proteobacterium | reverse complement strand
GGGCAGGGGCTGCCCCTTCGCGGGCGCATAGGCGCCGTGTGACGACGCGCCGGGGGCGAGGAGCACGGGCATTGGGGCGCTGCGCGGCGGGTTCATCGCAACGCATCGTAGCGTCGCCACGGGCGTAGCGGCAACCGGGCCGGTGCTTGCGGTCGACGGTGAGTTCCAGGCGCCTGGAAGTAGAGTTCTTGGCGCCTGGAAGTGGGGCGGCGCTGAGGTCGTTGCGGGGGCGGCGGAGCGTGCGGCGTGCCTATCACCGGGGTGCGGACTCGGGATGTACCCCATTTGGGTGACTTCACAGCGCGCAGGAGGCGCTTGTAAAAAACAGAACGGCTGATCCTCGGTTTCGTTCGCCTGCGACGCGCTGGCGCAACCACTCGCGGTGCCCATTCCGTGACCGCGTCGGGGCCGCGAGAGCCAAACACACTTCGATGACACGACAGATCTCTCTGCTCACTCGCGTCGTCGCCCGCGGCGCCGCGTCGATCGCCCTCGTGCCGCGCGCCGCGCACGCGCAGTCGGTCGACGATGCGCGCCTGGCCGACTGCGAGCGGCTTCGTCACGATGGAAACTACGCCGTGGCGCACCGCGCCGCTGCGCGCGACGACCGCGAACACCCGTGGGTGATGCCGCGCCGCGCGTCGCTCGAGGGAACGTTGCCAGACGCACGGTCGCACCTTCTGCCAGGCGCGGTGCTTCCGACGGTGGCCCCCGTGCACCGGAGGCCGTCCGCCGCTGCGAAGTCGGGGTGTGCACGATACGGGGAAGACTCATGACCGCGGAACACGACGAGAGCGATCTGCAGCCGGGGCAGAGTTTCGGATCGTACGAGATCGTTCGACTGCTCGGGCGTGGGGCCTTCGGCGCCGTGTACGAGGCGCTGCGCATGCCGCTGAAGAAGCGCACGGCGCTCAAGGTGCTGCACCGCGAGTACGTGCGTCATCGCGAGGTGGTCGATCGCTTCGTGCGCGAGGCGGAGATCGTCGCGCAGCTCGATCACCCTCACATCGTGGATGTGTTCGACGTGGGCGTCGCCGAGGGCGCGCCCTTCCTCGCGATGGAATTCCTCGACGGCGAGAGCCTCTCGTCGCTCCTGGAGCGCGAGGGCCCGCTCCAGGTTACGCAGGTGGTCGACCTGATGCTGCCGGTGCTCTCGGCCGTCGCGGTCGTGCACGACAAGGGCATCGTGCACAGAGACCTCAAGCCCGACAACCTCTTCATCGCGAAGCTGGCGCTCGGCGGCGTGCAGCCCAAGCTGCTCGACTTTGGCATCGCGAAGGTGCGCGACGCCGAGAAGGCCCTCACCCGCACAAACTCGGTGATGGGCACGCCGTTCTACATGTCGCCCGAGCAGGTGCTCGAGTCGAAGCACATCGACGCGCAGGCCGACCAGTGGTCGCTCGCGGTGATTCTCTTCGAGTGCCTGAGCGGCAAGAAGCCCTTCGACGGTGACAGCCTCATCGCGCTGCTCAACGCGATCACTTCGAAGCCCATCCCGGCGCTTCGTTCGCAGCGCGCCGACGTCCCCGAGGCCTTCGAGGCGATCATTCTTCGCGCGATGGAGCGTGAGCCCGCGGCGCGCTGGCCGTCGATCCGCGCGTTCGGCGCGGCGCTCTTGCCCTACGCGTCACCGGCGACGCAGCAGCAGTGGCGCGCGTTCTTCGGCGAGCCCGTGGCGGCGCCTTTCGTTGCGCGCGTGAGCAACGTCGCTGCGACGCCGGTGCACACGGCGGAGGCGCTCGCGCAAACCGGCGTGAACACCAGCGGCACGCTCGAGCCCGCGACGCGCAGCTCGCTCGGTCTGGCCGATCAACGCCGCCAGAAGTTCACCTTCGCCGCGGGAGCGGTCGCGCTCGCCGCGCTCATCGCCGTGGGGGGATGGTCCTCGACGCGCGGATCGCAGGCCGACCACGCGGGGCCTACGCCCCACGCGGTGGTCGCGCAACCGGCGGAGGCGTCGGTGGAACCGGCACCGATCGTCGCCGATGCGGGCGCGCCGACTGCCCTTGCGGACGCGCCGACTGCCCTTGCGGACGCGGCCGTGCTCGCTGTTCCCATCCCTGTCGAGACGGCGTCCCCCACGGTTGCCGTGACGCCCGCTGCGGCAACGACCGGGCGCCCTTCGCGCGGCCGACGGGGGCCGCGCGTGGCACGACCGGGCAGCTCGGGCGCGGCGGATACGAGCGTACGCAATGGTCGCGCTGCGCCATCGGCGCAAGAGTGTCCGAACGGCATCTGTGCACCCGACTGACTTCGACGGGCTTACGATGAGACGCACACTCACAGTCGGATTCGTCGCAGTGGCCCTGTGCGTCGGTGCGGCGGACGCGCAGGCGCAGTCTGATCCCAACGACGCGGAGTATGCCCGCGCGTCGCAGCTGCGCTCCGCGCAACAGTTGGATGAAGCGCTGGCCATCTACCAGCGCCTCGCGGCACAGACGCACGCGCCGCGCGCGATCGGCCAGATCGGCGTGACCGAGGCGCAGATGGGCCGCTGGGTGGCCGCCGAGGAGCACCTCACGGCCGCGCTCGCGACGCACGACCCGTGGGTCGATGCGCACCGGGCGGTGCTGCAGGCCGCGCTCGATCGCACCGCGGAGAACCTCGGCAACCTCACGATCGCGTGCAACGTTTCGGGGGCGGCGCTGCGGATCAACGGCACGGCGGCGGGTACGCTCCCGCGCGCGACGCCGCTGCGGGTCCCGATCGGTCCTGTGGTGATCGATGTGACGGCGGAGGGCCATGAGCCGCACCGTCAGAGTGTGTCGATCACCACGCGGAGCACACGGCTCGAGGTGACCCTCGTGCCCGCGGCGGCGACGCTCACGCGCCCCGCCGGGGCAGGCGCAGCCGCGTCGCGCGTTGCTGCGCCGACGCCGTCGCTCGCGACCGTGGTTGCACCGACGCCGGCTTCGCGGGCGGCCTCCGGGGGCTCGCTCGGGAGAACCCTCGCGTGGACGAGCGCGGTCGGAGCTGCGGTTTTCATCGGGGTTGGCGTTGTCGGATACGTGGTCGGCTCCGATGCGGCGGCCCAGTGGAACGACGACTCGCGTTGTCTTCAGAGCACCATGCCGACGGTGACCCGTGGCGGCCAGTGCAGCGGTTTGAGCGACACCGCGGATACGATGCAAACGCTCTCGTACGCAGGCTTCATCGGTGGCGCCGCGCTGACGATCACGTCGGCGGTGCTGTTCGTCACCGCACCTGGTTCACAGCAGAGAGAGCGGGCGCGGGCGCGCTTCGGATGCGGCCCCGGGCCGACCGCTCTGGGAATGGCGTGCGGCGGTGCGTTCTGAGCAGCGGTATACGGGAGCGGAGGCGCGGATGCGGTTGGGGTACGCGTGGGTTGTCGTTCTCGGCTGTGCGATGGGATGCTGGTCGCTCAAGCCGGCTGGTGACCTGCCCGATGGCGGGGCCCGCGATGTTCCGATACTGCAGGAATGTCGTATGGACGCGTGCGTGTGCAGCGCGGGCACAACCAACTGCTCGGGCGTGTGCCGCGACACGCAGACCGACCTCGCCCACTGCGGCGCGTGCGGCGTCGCGTGCCCCGCGGGGCAGGTGTGCTCCATGGGCGCGTGCCGGGTGTCGTGCGCGACGGGGCTCACCAACTGTGACGGAGTATGTCGCGACACGC
>CAISKJ010001626.1 GCA_903885885.1 uncultured delta proteobacterium | reverse complement strand
GGCGAGCCGGCGCCGAAGGCCCGCGCGGCGGCCTGGCGCATCGCGAGGCGCAGCGCGCCGGCGTCGGCGTAGCGCTCGGGGCCCTGCGCGCGGAGGGAGCGCGCCACCACGTCCCACAGCTCCGCGGGCACGTCGCGACGCTTGGCCTCGAGCGCGCCGCGGAGGGCGCCGGGGCGCTGCAGCGCGGCCCCCCACCACGGCTCGTCGAGGGTGGCCTGCGCCTCGGTGGTGAGCATCTCGACGAGCAGCACGCCGAGGGCGAACACGTCGGTCCACGGGCCGATGGCGGCCACCTGACCCATGGCCTGCTCGGGGGCCATGTAGAGCGGCGTGCCCATGAGCGCGCCGGTCTGCGTGCTCTTGCGCCGACCGAGCTGCGCGATGCCAAAATCGAGCACCTTCACGGCCACCTCGCCGCCCGGCAGCACGCGCAGGAGCACGTTGTCGGGCTTGAGGTCGCGGTGCACGATGGGCCCCGGCGAGCGCACCGCGTGGGCGGCCTCGAGGCCCGCGCAGAGCTGGTCGAAGAGCGCGAGGGCCTCGGCCACCGGCGGGCGCTCGGCGCGGCTCTTCCGGTCGTGGATCCACTGCGAGAGCGAGCGGCCCTCGACGAACTCCATCACGATGTAGCGCTGCTGGGTGAACACCCCGCGGTCGATCACGCCCACGATGTTGGGGTGCGACACCTGCGCGAGCGCGTCGGCCTCGGCCTCGAAGCGCGCGACGGCGCCCGCGTGCTCCACGAACTCGGCCTTGAGAAACTTCACCGCCACGGGGCGCCCCGCGAGGCGCGTGTCGCGCGCGCGCCACACGCCGCCGAAGGTGCCCTCGCCCAGCATCGACTCGAGCTGGTAGCGCCCGTCGACGAAGGCCCCCACCGCAGGCGAACTCGAAGCCGTTGCGCTCATGAGCGGCGCGGAGGGTATCACCACCGCCGCGCCGCGTGGCATCCCTAGCGCCAGCCCGCGAGGTCGGCGCCGAAGCTCCCCCCCACGTCGCCCTCGACGAGGTTCGGCGGCGCCTCGGTGAGGCCCGCCGCGCGGCCCTGGTACAGCGTGACCTCGCCGCGCACGCCCGCGGACCCGGGCGAGCCCACCACGACGTCTTCGAAGCCGTCGCCGTCGAGGTCGCCCACGCCCGCCACCGCGGCGCCGAAGTGCGCGGTGCCGGCCACCATCGAGATGCACTGCGTAGGCATCGTGGCGGGGCCCGTGGCCGAGCCCGCGTACACGCACGCCACGCTGTTGCTGAGCGTCGGCGACGCGTTCGAGCCTGCGATGAGGTCGTCGACGCCGTCGCCGTTGAAGTCGCCCGCGCCGCCCACCGCGGCGGCGAAGTTGGTGAGCCGGCCCACCGCGGGCGCGTTGAGCAGCACCGGCGCGTTGGTGCGGAGCCCCGGCGCGGTCAAGAGGAACACCACCGGGAGCGACGCGCTGCCCAGCGTGGGCGTAGCCGTCGCGATGAGGTCGACGAGGCCGTCGGCGTTGACGTCGCCCGCGAGCGCGAGGTTGCTGAGCGTGCGCCCCGCGGGGGCGGCGAGCGTGTACGCCGCGAGGGGCACGAGCACCGTCGCCGCGCCGCGAAACACCGACACGCGCGTGGTGGCCACCTGCACGGCCACGTCGTCGAAGCCGTCGCCGTCGAGGTCGCACGCGGCCGCGGCGCCGGTGCCCGCGAGCGTGCGCGACGCCGTGGCCGCGAGGCCG
>CAISKJ010001625.1 GCA_903885885.1 uncultured delta proteobacterium | reverse complement strand
GTCGCGCGACGCCTTCGATCCGATGATGTTCGAAGGCGACGCCGAGGTCGACCTCCGGGCGTTGCGCGCGCAGGCGGGCTTTCCCCTGTTCGACCGCGTCGCCCGCGATGATCAGCGCGCGACCTTTGACGTTGGCGGCGGCGACCCGCTGTTCATCGCCCTGTCGCGCGGGAGCGCCGGGGCGCGGGTCACCCGCGACGAGGTCGTGCAGCATGCGCGGGCGCTCGGCTTCGGCCATGGCACGGGCGTCGACCTGCGCGACGAGGCCGAGGGGTCGGTGGGCGAGGCACCCGTCCCCCACGGGAGCGAATCCGACAATCATCGCTTCTCGGTCGAGGTGCGCGCGACGCCGCTGCAGATGGCCGTGGCCTTCGGCGCCATCGTAAACGGCGGCGTGCTGTACCAGCCGCGCCTCGTCGACCGCGTGCTCAACCCCGACGGCGTCGTCGCGCTGCGCCGCGACACGCCCGTGGTGCGCGCGCGCATCGAGCTCGCCGACGGTGCGCGCGACCGCGTGCTCGCGGTGATGCGCCGATCGAGCGCCGACGCCCTGGGGTGGAGCCTCGGCGCCGAGGGGTACGTCGCGCTCGCGCCCGCGGTCGATCCGCGCGTCGTGGTGGTCGCGCGCTACGCAAGCGGCTCGCTCGCGCGCGGCGACCTGCGCGACACGTCGGAGCGCGTCGCCCTCGCGGTCGTCGGCGCCTGGCTCGCCCGCACGCCCGCCGCTGGAGGTTCGCAGCCGTGAACGACCGCACCACCCCGCGCCGCGTCGACCCGTGGATCGTCGCCGCGACCGCGCTGCTCCTCGCCGTGGGCCTCGCCAACCTGCGCGCCTATGAGGGCTTCGCGCCCGTTCACGCCTACGCCTTCGTGGCCCGTCAGTTCGCGTGGATGGTTCTCGGTCTCGGTGCGGCGGTGTTCACCTATCGCCTCGCGCGGCGCGACGCGCACCGGTCGCTCCCGTGGGCCCTGGCGGTCGGCGTCGCGGCGGTGGCGCTGTGCCTCCTGGGCTTTCACGCGCCGATCCGCGGCGTGCGACGGTGGATGCGCCTCGGCCCGGTGATCGCGCAGCCCTCCGAGCTGTTGAAGCTCGGCGTCGTGGCGGCCCTCGCGCGCTGGTTCGGCGACGCGCCCCTCGGCGCGCGCACCTGGGGCCGCGCGGTCGCGGGTGTGCTCGCGATCGTGAGCGTCCCCGTCGCGATGGTGGCCGCGCAGCCCGATTTTGGCACCGCGGCGCTGCTCGTGGCGATCGCCCTCGCGACGCTGTTCGTCACGCCGCGCGCGGGTCGCTCGATGGGCCTCGTGGCGGCTTCGACGGCGCTGCCCGTCGCGCTCCTCCCGCGCGTTCTCTTGCGCGAGTACCAGATCGCGCGGCTGCGGGCGTTTCTCGATCCCGCGCGCTACGTCGACGCGTCGTGGCAGGCGGCGCAGGCGCGCGCGGCGCTCGCGGCGGGTCGTTGGTTCGGGGCCGAACGATCGCACCTCGCGGCGTCGCGCGTTCCCGACGCGCACACCGATTTCGCGTTGGTTCTGTGGGCGAACCTCCACGGCCTCGCGGGCCTCGCGCTCGTGCTCGCGGCCTACGCGACGCTCGTCGCGCGCACCCTCGGCGTGGCGCGGCGCGCGACGGACCGCTACGACCTCGCGGTGGTCACCGGCGTTGGCGCCATGCTCCTCGCGCAGGTGACGATGAACGGCGCCATGGCCCTCGGCCTCGCGCCCGTGGTGGGCGTGAGCGCGCCGCTGGTGTCGTACGGCGGATCGAACCTCGTCGTGACGCTGGCGGCCCTCGGCGTGGTGCTCGGCGTACGCGCGCGCCTCGACGCCGCCCCGAAGGAGCCCGCTGCGCCCGGCCCCGAGCGCCTGTACCGCGGCGCCGCGTGAAAAGTCTTGTCGGCGCGCGGAGCCCGTCGCTACCGTAGTTCTTTGTGACTCGCACCTCGCGCATCGCCGCGCTCTGCGCCGCGCTCCTCGCTGCCGCCACGGGGCGCGCGCAGGCCGTGCCCAACGACGGGTGGGCCGCCGATCGCTTCGAGCCGACGCCCGCGGGCGACGTGTTCTTCGCGAGCGATCACCCGTGGTACTCGGCCACGCGCGCGTTCGCAGGCGGACTCACCCTCGACCACGCCGTGAGCCCGCTCGTGTTTCGCGACAACGCGGGCACCTCCGTCGCCGCCATCGGGCAGATGCTCACGGGGCACCTCGGCGCGGTGGTGTCGTTCGCCGATCGCGTGGGCCTCGGGGTGTCGTTTCCCGTCGCGCTCGTGCAAGACGGTGAGCCCGTGACCGTGGGCGGCAGCACCGTCGGCGCCGCGTCGGGCGTCGCGATGGGCGACCTCCGCGCGACGGCCCGCGTGCGCATCGTGGGGCAGTCGGACGGTGACGCGTTCTCGCTCCACGCGGCGGCGCACGTGTGGCTTCCCCTCGGGTCGCGCGCGACGAACACGGGCGACGAGGCGGTGCGCGTCGAGCCGCGGCTCATCGCAGCGGGGCGCGGCGGCGCGGTGCGCTGGTCGGCGACGGTGGGCTATCACCTGCGACCCGACCACGTGGCCGCGCAGGTGGCGGTCGCGCAGGAGCTCCGCGTGAGCGTCGCGATCGGCGTGGTGGCCCTCGACGAGCGGCTCACGGTGGGGCCCGAGGCGTGGGCGTACACGTCGCTCGGAGATCCGTCACAGCAGGGCCGCGGAGCCTTCTCCGAGGGGCTCTGGGGGGCCGAGGCGATCGTGGGCGCGCACCTCCTCGCGGCCCACGCGGTGCTCGTCGGCGTGGGCGGCGGAGCGGGCTTCGGCAACGGCTACGGCGTGCCCGCGGCGCGGCTCCTCGCGACGGTGGCGTACGCGCCGGTGCGCAACACCGAGCCCGTGTATCAGCGCCCGCTCGACTCCGACGGCGACGACGTGGGCGACCCCGACGACCAGTGCCCCACAACGCCGCGCGGAGCGCATCCCGACGTGGCGCGCGAGGGGTGTCCCGCGGCCGACTCCGACGGCGACGGGCTCCTCGACGCCGACGACCGGTGCGTGAGTGAGCCGCAGGGCGCGCAGCCCGACCCGACGCGCGCGGGGTGTCCGCTGAGGGACCGCGACAGCGACGGCCTCTTCGACCCCGACGACACCTGCCCCGAGCAGCCCGGTGGGCCCTCGCCCGACCCCACACGCCGCGGGTGTCCGTCGGCCGATCGCGACCGCGACGGCGTGGCCGACCACGAAGACCTCTGCCCCGACGTGGCCGCCTCGACCTCGCCCGACACGGCGCGCCGCGGGTGCCCGACGCCCGACGGCGACGGCGACATGGTGCCCGACGCGCGCGACGCGTGCCCGACGGTCGCGGGCGTTCCCTCGGAGGACGCGTCGCGCTGCGGGTGTGCGAACCCGCGCGTGCGCATTGTTGCGGGCGAGGTGCGCGGGCTCGCGCCGCTCGTGTTTCACACCAACGAAGACGGCCTCAAGCACGAGAGCGCGCGGCCGCTGGAGCTGGTGGCGGGACTGCTGCGCGGCACGACGTACATTCGTCGCCTCGCGATCGAGGGGCACACCGACGAGCGGGCCACGCCCGAGCGCGCGCAGACGCTCTCGGAGGAGCGCGCGCGGTCGGTGATGCGCTGGCTCATTCAGCACGGCGTGGCGGCCGAGCGGCTCGAGGCGCGCGGCTTCGGGCAGACGCGCCCCATCGCGCCAAACCACTCGGAAGAAGACCGATTGCGCAATCAGCGCGTGGAGTTTCGCGTGGTCGATCCCGCACCCGCGGTGAGCGCGCCGGCGCGTGAACCCTCAGCGCCCGCGAGCGCGCCTGCACCGTCCGTCGAGGCGCCCGCGCGGCACCATCGACGGCATCGCCACTAACGGCCCGGCGTAACCGGGGTGGGCGTGCACGAGGCCGCGCC
>CAISKJ010001624.1 GCA_903885885.1 uncultured delta proteobacterium | reverse complement strand
GGCGCCGCGCCGCACTGAAGCGCCTCCTGCGCACGCCAACCCATCGCACGCTGCAACCCCTGCGGACGACCCATCTCGAGGGTCGCTCGCAGGGGTGCGCGTCGCGGCGGGACCTACGGCTGGTGCTTCGCGGTCTCGCGGATGGCGCGCACGAGGTCGTCCTTCTGGGGCACGCTCGCGCGCTCGAGGTTGTCGGACAGGCCCACGCCCGGGACCATCGCGCCGGCCACGAGGCGCGGCGGCGCATAGAGCTCATAGAACAGCTCGTCGACCACGCGGCGCACGAGGTGCTCGCCGAAGTTGGTGACGTCGAGCTCCTCGTTCACGAACACCACGCGGTGCGTCTTCTTCACGCTCTTCGCGATGGCGGCCCAGTCGTAGGGGGCGAGCGAGCGCAGGTCGATGAGCTCGACGTCGACGCCCTCGCGCGCGAGCTCGGCGCAGGCCTCGCGGGCGATCACCACGTGGCGGCTGTAGGTGACCACCGTCACGTCGCGACCCTCGCGCACCGTGCGGGCCTCGCCGAAGGGAATGAACAGGTCGGGCGTCTCGGGCCAGCGCGCCGCCCACTGCGACATGTCACCCGTGACGGGCTTGTTGATCATCTCGTCGAGCGTCTTCTGATCGGGAGCGCCCGGGATGTCTTCGCCCTCTTCGCCCCGATATCGCATGAGCGCCTTGGGGATCATGAAGAGAACCGGGTTGGGCTCGCGAATGGCGCTCAGCATGAGCCCGTACGCGTCGCGCGGGTTCGAAGGGATCACCACGCGCCAGCCGGGGAGGTGCGTGGCCGTCGCGTCGAACGAGTGCGAGTGATAGAGGCTGCCGCGAATGCCCGCGCCCGTGGGGGTCATCACGACGAGGGGGCAGTTCCAGTCGCCGGCCGACGACCAGTGCATCGCGCCCGCGAGCTTCAACAGGTCGATGGTGTTGTAGGCGTAGTCGCTGAACTGAATCTCGGCGACGGGCTTCTGCCCCGCGAGCGCGAGGCCGATGGCCGTGCCCACGATGCCGCGCTCGTCGAGCGGCGAGTTCCACGCCGTCTTCAAACCCTGCGTACACGTAAACACGCCGCCGAGGGGCGCGCCCACGTCTTCGCCGAAGATGTCCGTCACGCCGTGGCGCTCTTCGCCGACATGGAGCGCGAGGCGAATCGCCTGTGCGATGGTGGTCATGTCAGCGCTCTCCTACGAGGTTCTTCGTGGCGAAGACGTGGTCCCAGATGGTCGACGGGTCGGGCTGCGGCTCCGCGATCACGCGCTTCGAAGCCTCGAGCAGCTCGGCCGTGAAGCTCGTACGCATCGCGTCGGCGCCCTCGCGCGTGATGATCCCTCTCGCTGCGAGCTTCTCTTCGAAGAGCGCCAGGCAGTCGGTCTCGCTCTTCACGAAGGCCGCGCCGGTGGCCGACGAGTGCCCGCGCAGGCGCGACACCATGGCCTCGACGAGGTACGGCTTGCGCTCGCGGCGCACGTACTCCATCGCCTTCGAGAGCTCGCGGTACGCCACCTCGGGGTCGTTGCCGTCGATCACCGCGGTGGGCATCCCGAAGGCCTTGCCCATGTCGGCGATGCGCGTCGTCGCCGGGTGCTGCCCGTCGTACGCCGTCGAGATGCCCCACTGGTTGTTCGTCACGATCATCAGCACGGGCAGCTCGGCGCCCTTGCGCGAGCTCCACAAGAGGCCCGCGTAGAAGTCGGCCTCGGCCGTGCCCGCGTCGCCGCCCTGCACGATGGTGATGCCCGTGCCGCCGTGGCGCTTCTGCGCGAGCGCGGTGCCCGGCGCCATCGAGAACTGCACCTCGATGGGCGACGAGACGGGCACCACGTTCCATTTGCGCACCGAGTAGTGGCCCACGAAGTTGCGGCCGCCCGAGTAGGGGTCGCGCGCGGTGTTCTTCATCTGCCGCAGCGAGTCGACGGGGTCGGCGCCCATCGCGAGCAGCGTGCCGCTCGAGCGATAGTGCAGGTGCAGGTAGTCGTAGGCGACCCCGCAGCCCTTCTGCACCAGCATCCCCAGGGGCACGTTGAAGGCCTCTTCGCCGGGGCCGCCGATCCAGAAGTAGCCGTCGCCCTGGCGCCACATGGTAATGAGCCGCTCTTCGAGCACGCGGCCCTTCACCATGAGTTCGTGCATGCGCACGAGGAGCTCGGCGGGGAGCTCCGCGGTCGCGCCGTCGGTCTCGCTGTGGGTCATCGCGCGGCGCTATACGACGCCCTTGGGGCGCTTGACAACGCCTTCGGTCACCCCGCCACGAAGGGCGCGCCGAACACCTCGCGGGCCGTCGCGCAGGCGGCCGCGTGGTCGCGCTGGGCGTCGTGCGCGGCGGCGTCGCGGAGGGCGTCGGCGGCGTCGGCGGCGGCCTGCGCCACCTTCGCGCGCCGGGGGGGATCCATGGTGAGGTACAGGTCGACGTCGTCGCCCACGGGGCCCACCGGGGCGCAGCGCGCCTTCGCGCTCGCGGCGATGCCGTCGAGGGCCGTGACGCACCCGCCGAGGAGGCTGTCGGGCGCGGCCGTGAGCGCCCGCAGCGCGAGCGCCTCGAGGTGAAACGACTGCACGGGCACCTGGCGGGCGCGGCGCCAGGCCTTGAGCGCGCGCACCACCGGGAGCGCGAGACCGTGGGCCGCGCGGTCGGCCTCGGCGGTGAATTTCGCGTGCGCGTCGGGGTCCGTCGGGGCCCACCGGCGGAGCTCCGTGTCGGGGATGTACAGCCCGCCGCCGTGCTTCGGAAACGCCGGGACGAGCACCACGGTCATGTCGTTGAAGGTCACCCCGAGGCCGTGCAGGAGCTTGCGAGAGCGCGCCTGCGGCAGGGCCACGCCGAGGCGCGCGCCCACGTCGTCGAGGATCTTCGCCGGGTCGGCGGTGAGGTACGACTGCTGGAGCGACCCGAGCACGAAGAGGTAGTCGACCTCGCGCGTGGGGCGCAGGTTGGTGCCGCGGCGGGTGGCACCGATCACGGCGTCGCGCGCGGGCTTCCACGCGCTCGCGATGTGCTCACGAATGCGGTGGCGCTGCAGGATGGCGTCGGGGGGGGCCTCGGCGGCCTCGAGGGCCCCGCGAAAGGCCTCGAAGGCCTGGCTCAGCGTAGACATGACGGGGTGACGATCCCTCCTGCGCGGCCATCCGCGGACCTCTCTCGGGTACCGCGAGGCGGCACCGCCTTTCAACCCCCATCGCACCCGCAACCGCGGCGCCGCGGTGCGCGTCGAGGCCCCGCTTCAGCCGATCACGCGCTTGCGCGCGGCTTGAATCACGTGCGGCGGCGCGCCGACGCCCTTCGCCATCTGGCGCACGGCCTCGGCGGAGCAGTGGGCGAGGGCGCGCACGGCGAGGTCGTTGGGCGTTTTGGGGTTGCGCGCGAGGGCCTCGGCGACCTGCGGTCGGCCCATCCAGTCGGTGCGCTTCGCGATGAGCTCGAGCAGGTCGGGCGCGCACTGCGGGTTGCGCGCGAGGGCCACGAGCTCGTCGATCGAGAGGCGCGTGTTCTTCAGCACGAAGGGGTGAATCGCGCGGTTCTTGTCGCGCAGGGCGGCGGCGCGCTCGTCGCGGTCGCCGTGCTGCGCGAGGCGCATCTTCTCGGCGGGCGAGAGCGCGTCCCACGACTGCACCGGGTCGACGGGCGCGGCGCGCGGCGCGGCCACGGGCGTCGGCGGCGCGACGGCGGGCTTCGGCGGCGCCGCCACCGCGGGCATCGGGGGAGGGGTGATGTCGGGGATGAGCTCGTGCCGCGGCGGCCCCGCGTCGGGCCCCTCGAAGGTGAGCTGATCGAGCGCCGCGCGCAGCCGCGCCACAGCCTCGGGCGGAACCGACAGCGCGAGCCCCTCGCCGGGCACCGCCGCGAGCACCTCGCCGTCGCTGCGCGCCACGGTGCCGTCGGGGGCCACGAGGTCGAGGCGCAGGCGCATCCCGTACTGCAGCCCCGCGGGCGGGGGCACGTTCACGAAGAGGCCGCCGCGCGCGAGCTGCGCGTCGAGGTCGCGCCGCAGGTCTGCGCGGCGCTCGTACGTCACTCGAAACCGCATGGCCGCACCGTAACACCGTTCGCTTTCGCACCTTCAGGGCGCGCGCCGAGGCTGCAATCATTGCTTCCCTCGGGCGTCCGGCGCGTGTACATCGTGGGCCCCGTGAAGCACGTGCAGGGCAGGGTTGCGCTCGTCACCGGCGGCGGTCGTGGCATCGGCGAGGCCATCGCGCAGCGCCTCGCCCGCGAGGGGCTCCGCGTCGCCGTCCTCGGTCGCTCGGAGCAAGAGCTCGCGCGCGTCGCCGCATCCATCGGGGGCCTCGCGGTGCCCTGCGACCTCACCGACGAGGCCGCCCTCGAGGCCGCGGTGCAGCGCGTCGAGGCCAGCCTCGGCCCCGTCGACGTGCTGGTCAACAACGCGGGCCTCGCCGAGAGCGTCCCCTTCGAGCGCACCACCGACGCGGTGTGGGAGCGCGCCATGGCCCTCAACGTCACCGCGCCCTTTCGCCTGTGCCGCAGGCTCCTGCCGGCGATGGTCGAGCGCGGCTGGGGGCGCGTGGTCAACGTCGCCTCCAACGCGGGCCTCCGCGGCTACGCCTACACCGCTGCCTATTGCGCGAGCAAGCACGCGCTGGTGGGCCTCACGCGCGCCGTGGCCGTCGAGTACGCGCGCTCGGGGGTGACCATCAACGCGGTGTGCCCCGGCTTCGTCGACACCGACATGGCCGCGCGCTCCGTCGAGCGCATCGCCTCGTCGACGAAGCGCAGCGCCGATCAGGCGAGGGCCGCGCTCGAAGCCCTCTCGCCGCAGCGAAGACTGATGACGGTCGACGAGGTGGCCCACGCCGTGTGGTCGCTCATTCCGCATGAGGCGCGGGGCATCCACGGCCAGGCCATTGCGCTCGACGGAGGACAGACCGCGTGAAGACCGTGCAACCCGAAGGGTGGGCGCCCGCGAAGGGCTACGCGAACGGCGTCGTGTGCGAGGGCGGCCGCACCGTGTACGTCGCCGGACAGATCGCGTGGGACGCGCAGCAGCGCTTCGTCTCCGACGACTTCGTCGCGCAGTTCGACCAGGCGCTCGCCAACGTGGTGGCCGTCGTCGAGGCCGCCGGCGGGCGCGCCACCGACATCGTAAAAATGACAGTGTACGTCACCGACCTCGACGCCTACCGCGACGGCTTGCGGGGCGTCGGCGGCGCGTGGCGCGCGCGGCTGGGCAAGCACTTTCCGGCGATGGCGCTGGTGGGTGTGACGGGCCTCGTCGAGCGCGCCGCGAAGGTCGAGATCGAAGCCATCGCGCACATCACGGAGTCTGCATGAGCCTCGCCCCCAAGACCTTTCGTTTCGCCCTCGATGGGGGCGTTGGCACGATCACCTTCGACCGCCCCGAGCGCCTCAACTCGCTCACCTTCGACAGCTACATCGAGCTCGGCGAGTTCTTCGTCGAGGTCGAGCGGCACCCCGAGGTGCGCTCGCTGGTGATCACCGGCGCGGGCCGCGGCTTCTGCTCCGGCGGCGACCGCCACGACATCATCGCGCGCCTCTTCGAGCGCGACATGCAGGGCCTCGTCGACTTCACGCGCATCACCGGCGCGCTCATTCGCAACATCCGCCGCGTGCGCAGGCCCGTCATCGCCGCCGTGAACGGTGTGGCGGTCGGCGCGGGGGCCGTCATCGCGCTCGCGTGCGACGTGCGCATCGCGGCCGACGACGCGCGCTTCGGGTTCATCTTTCCGAAGGTGGGCCTGTGCGGCGCCGACATGGGCGCGGCGTACCTCCTGCCCCGCGTGGTGGGCCTCGGTCGCGCGTCCGAGCTACTCTTCATGGGCGAGCTCGTCGACGCGCAGGAGGCGTACCGCATCGGCCTCGCCAACCGCGTGGTGCCCGCGGCGGAGGTCGTCGCGACGGCCACGCAGTGGGCGAAGAAGCTCGCCGACGGCCCCGCCTTCGCCCACACGATGACCAAGCAGATGCTCGAGGCCGAGCACACCATGGGCCTCGAAGAAGCGATTGAGGCCGAGGCGCAGGCGCAGGCCATCTGCATGCAGCACCCCGACTTTCGCGAGGCCTACGACGCCATCGTCGCGAAGCGCGCGCCGAAGTTCAAGGGTGCGCCGTGAGCGGGCGGGCGCGCTGCGGTCTGAGCACCGACGACCTCACCTTCTTCTTCGACGCGATGCACGCGCCGCTCGCCGCCACCGCGCGCGACGTGGCTTTGAGCGACGCCGTCGACTCGCACGACCCCTTCGCGCTGGCGAAGCTCTTCGCGGAGAAGGGCCTCCTGCGCGCGTGCGTCCCCGCCTCGGAGGGAGGGCTCGCGAAGGGCGTCGACGTGCGCGCCGTGTGCCTCGTGCGCGAGTCGCTCGGCTGGGCCGGCGGCCTCGCCGACACCGTGTTCGCGATGCAGGGCCTCGGGAGCTACCCCATCGTGCTCGCGGGCACTGACGCGCAACGGAGCGAGTACCTCCCCGCCGTGCTCGACGGGAGCTCGCTCGCGGCCTTCGCCATCACCGAGGAGGAAGCCGGGAGCGACGTGGCCTCGATGGCGACGCGCGCGCGCCGCGACGGCGACGGCTGGGTGCTCGACGGCGCCAAGACCTTCATCTCCAACGCGGGCATCGCGGGCCACTACGTGGTCTTCGCCAACGCCGACCCGTCGCAGGGCCGCCGCGGCATCACGGCCTTCATCGTGCGCCCGAGCGACCCGGGCTTCGTCTTCGCGGGCGAGATCCCCATGATGGCCGAGCACCCCATCGGCACCATTCGCTTCGAGGGCTGCAGGCTCCCCGGCGATCGACTCCTGGGCGCCGTGGGTGACGGCTTCAAGATCGCGATGGGCACGCTCGACGTGTTTCGCAGCACCGTCGGCGCCGCGGCCCTCGGCATGGCGCGCCGCGCCCTCGACGAGGCCCTCGATCGGGTCACGTCGCGCAGGCAGTTTGGCAAGGCGCTCGCCGAGTTTCAGTCGACGCAGGCGTACCTCGCCGAGATGGCCACCGAGCTCGACGCGGCGCGGCTGCTCGTGTACCGCGCGGCGTGGGCCAAAGACGGCGGGGCGCCCCGCGTGTCGCTCGAGGCCGCCATGGGCAAGATGTACGCGACCGAGGCCGCGCAGCGCATCATCGACCGCGCGCTGCAGCTCCACGGCGGCACCGGCGTGGTGCGCGGCAACGCCGTCGAGCGGCTGTACCGCGAGGTGCGCGCCCTGCGCATCTACGAGGGCACCACCGAGATTCAGCGCCTCGTGATCGCCACCCAGCTCCTCGCCGAACACGCGAAGAAATAGCCCGCCGCGCACACAACGAGAGGGGTACCACCGTGCCGTCGACCGACTTCCCCGAGGTGTTCAACCTCGCCGACTACTTTCTCTTCGACCGCATCGACGAGGGCCTCGGCGAGGCGGTGGCGCTGCGCTTCGGCGACCGCGCGTACACCTACGACGAGGTCGCGCAGCGCACCAGGGCGCTCGCGTCGGTGCTCCTCGCGCGGGGCGTCCGCAGCGAGGAGCGCGTGCTCATCGTGCTGCCCGACATGCCCCCCTTCGCGTGGAGCTTCTTCGGCGTGCTCAAGTCGGGCGCCGTGGTGGCCATGGGCAACCCCGACGCGCCCACCGGCGACCTCGCGTACCTGCTCGAGTACACGCGCGCCGCGGCGCTCATCACGGTGCCGCGCGTGGTCGAGGCGCTGCGCGAGCCCATCGAGCGATCGCCCTGGCTGCGCGCCGTGCTCGTCACCGCCGACGCGCCCACGGGCGACGACCCCGATGGCCTCGTCCCCGTCCCTCCGACGGGGGGACGGGCCCGCGTCGAGTCGCTCACGCGCGCCCTCGAGACCGTTGACCTGACCCTTCATCGCCCCACCGAGACGCGCCGCGACGACGTCGCCGTGTGGCTCTTCACCTCGGGCTCCACGGGGCGCTCCAAGGCCGCCGTGCACACGCACCGCGACTTCGCCTTCAACACCGAGGTGTACGCGCTGGGCACGGTGGGATACCGCCGCGGCGACGTCTGCGTGAGCGTGCCGCGGCTCTTCTTCGGGTACGCCACGGGCACCAACCTCATGTTTCCGTTTCGTGTGGGCGCCACCGTGGGCATGTTCGCCGAGCGCCCCACGGTGACCTCGCTCGCCGACGCGATCGCGCGCTACCGCCCCACGGTGCTCACCAACGTGCCCACCATGATCGGCAAGCTCCTCGAGCACGACGCCGTGGCGCGCGCGTCGGGCGGTGCGGGCCTCGACATGCGCTCGCTGCGCTTCTGCCTCTCGGCCGGCGAGGCGCTGCCGCCCGCGCTGCTCTCGCGGTGGACCGAGCGCTTCGGCGTCGACGTGTACGACGGCATCGGCTCGGCGGAGATGTTTCACATCTACGTGACCAACCGACCGGGCGACATCAAGCCCGGCTCGCTGGGCCGCGCGGTCGACGGCTACACCGTGAAGGTGCTCGCGCGCGACGCGACGGGCCCCGGCGCCGAGGCGCTCGGGCCCGACGAGGTGGGCACGCTCTGGGTCGCGGGCGACAGTGTGGCGCTCTGCTACCACGGCGACCGCGAGAAGAGCTGGCAGACCTTTCACGGCCGCTGGTGCTGCACGAGCGACCTGTTTCGCCTCGACGCCGACGGGTACCTCTGGTTCGCGGGCCGCGCCGACGACCTCATCAAGGTGTCGGGCCAGTGGGTGTCGCCGTTGGAGGTCGAAGACTGCCTCCTCGCGCACCCCGCGGTGGCCGAGGTGGCCGTCGTGGGCGTCGACGAAGAGGGGCTGATGAAGACCGTCGCGCACGTGGTGTTGCGCGAGGGCTTCACCGCGGGCGACGTGCTCGCGAAGAGCCTGCAAGACTTCGCGCGGGCCAAGCTGCTGCCGCACAAGTACCCGCGCGCGGTCACGTTCACGAGCGACCTCCCGAAGAACGATCGCGGCAAGGTCGACCGCAAGCTCCTGCGCCGGGGGTGAGCGGTCGGGGCCCGCCCGGATACACGCGCGCGCCCGTCGGCGTGGGTGGCACCGCACGGAACCCTTCGCACCGAGCGACCCCCTGGCATCTCCCGCGAGCACTTCCCCCTTCACCGGGAGACCCCCTGGCATCTCCCGTGAGCACCTGACCCCTCGAAGGGCATAGGCGTTAAGCGACAGGAGCTCTTGTGGTAGTTCGGGGGCGTGAACGAGAACCCGATGAGCTCCGCGGGCTGGGCGACGCTCCAGTCGTTGTTGCCGAAGAACTGGGCGCAGCGCGCCGAGGAGTTG
>CAISKJ010001623.1 GCA_903885885.1 uncultured delta proteobacterium | reverse complement strand
GGCCATCGTGAAGCGCGGCGGCGAAGACCACCTCGCGCGCGTCGATCTCCGCGCGGGTCGCACCACCGTCGTGGGCCCCACGGGGGTGCAAGACCTCTGGGGCATCGGGTACTGGCGCAACCGCATCTACGGCTTCTCGCAAGACGGCGCGTTCGTCACCATCGACCCCGCCACGGGCCGCGCCACGACGCAGATGACCACCGCCCAGGCCTGGTGGGGCGCCGGGGTCACCACGATCGCACCGACCGCTCCGCCCTGAGCGTCAGGGCACGACGACGCGGTGGTGCCGCGACAGGATGACACGTTCGCTGGGGGCCTCGACGGTCGCGCCATCCCACACGACGCACGCGCGAACGGCGCCGCGGCCGGTGACGCGCGCGTCGTCGCCGAGCACCGAGTCTGCGAGGGTGACGTTGCTTGCGTCGACGTTGCGTCCGACGAGCACGGCGCCCGTCGGGGCGCTCCAGCCCGGGAGGGAGATTTCTCCGCGGAGCAGCGCGAGGTTCGCGTCGAGGTAGGCCTGCGGCGTTCCGAGGTCGTACCAGGGGCCGTCGTCGATCACGCCCGACACGCGCTCGCCGCGCGCGAGGAGGCGTCGCAGCGTGTGGCGCACCACGCAGCCCTCGTCGGGCAGGTCGGGGCCCACCGCGCTCGAGAGCACGTACACGCCGCTGAAGAGGCAGCGCGTCGTGGGAGCGCTCCACGCGGGGCCCTCGTTGAGCATGCGCACCACGCGGCCGTCGGCCGTGAGCTCGATCACGCCGGCGCGCTCGGCGCGCGGGTCTTCGCGCAGCACCATGGTCATGCGGGCGCCCGTCGCGCGATGGTGGGCCACGGCGCGCGTGAGGTCCGGCGCCGAGAGCACGTCGCCGTTGAACACCACAAAATCGCCGCCGCCCAGGTGCGGCAGCGCGTTGCGAATGCCGCCGCCGGTGCCCAGAATGGTCTCCTCGCGGAGCACGGTGAGGGACATTCCCCGCGCGTCCGCGTAGGGGCGCAGCGCGGGCTCTACCTGCTCGGCGAGGTGGTGCGCGTTGGCGACCACGTGGCGCACGCCGTGGCGCGCGAGCGCGTCGAGGGCGAAGGCCGCGAGGGGCCGCGCCCCGACGGGGACGAGGGGTTTGGGGCGCTCGTCGGTGAGCGGGCGGAGGCGGGTCCCGAGGCCCGCGCAGAGAACCATCGCGTGCACAGCGGCGCGATACCGCATCGCGGCGGCGGGCGCGAAAAAACGGCCGTTGCGGGGGGCGCGTCGCGTGCCCTACAACGTCGCGTGTGAGTGCGCCGGGTACCGTGTTCGCCGAGCGGTGGGAGGTCGTCGAACCGCTCGCGAGCGGCTCGACGAGCGAGGTGTACCGCGGCGTAGACCGGCAGACCGGCGAGGCCACGGCCATCAAGGTGATGCGCCCCGAGTACGCGGCGCGCGGCGAGTCGCTGCAGCGGTTTCAGCGCGAGGCGCGCGTGGCGCAGATGCTCACGCACCCGCACATCGTGGCGGTGCGCGACTTCGGCGCCGACGGCCCGCAGGCGTGGATCGCGATGGAACTCCTCGAGGGCGAGACCCTCGAGACGCGCCTCGAGCGCGGGCGCCTCCCCGTCGCCGACGTGCTCGACGTGATCGATCAGGTGGCGAGCGCCGTCGACCACGCGCACGCCGCGGGCGTGGTGCACCGCGACATGAAGCCCGACAACGTGTTTCTTCTCTCGGGCGCCGCGGTGCGCGTCAAGGTGCTCGATTTCGGCTTCGCGAAGCTGCTCAACACGCTCGAGAGCGACGGGCTCAAGACGGCCTCCAACGCCCTCCTCGGCACGCCGCTCTACATGGCGCCGGAGCAGATCCGCTCGTCGGCCACGGTCGATCCGCGCGCCGACCTGTGGTCGCTCGGCGTGGTGGCCTACGAGCTCGTCACGGGCGCGGTGCCCTTCGACGCGCGCGCCACGGCCGACCTCCTCGTCGAGATTCTCACCAAGCCCGTCGAGCCCCCATCGCGGCGCGACGCGCGGCTCCCCGTGGCCGTCGACCGCTGGGCGCACCGCGCGCTCTCCCGCGACGCCGCGCGGCGCTACCCCACGGCCACCGAGCTCGCCCGCGCGCTCCGCGCCTCCATGGATCCCTCGCTCGCGCGCCTCGCGGGCGCCACCACCGCGCCGCACGCCGCCGCGCGGCCGCTCACTCGGCCCTCGTCCGCGCGACGCGCGCTGCGGGTGGCGGCTGCGGTAGCCGTCTGCGGGGCCGTTCTGGCGATCGCG
>CAISKJ010001622.1 GCA_903885885.1 uncultured delta proteobacterium | reverse complement strand
GAGATCAACAACGCCTGCCATCGGTGTGACACCTGCCGCGCGGGCAGACCCACGCACTGCCCGCAGCGCACGGTGCTCGGCATCGTGGCGCACGACGGCGCGATGGCCGACGCCGTGGCCGTCCCGCGCGCCAACCTCCACGCGGTGCCCGACGGTGTGGATGACCACAGCGCGGTCTTCGTCGAGCCCCTCGCGGCGGCGTATCAGATCCTCGAGCAGGTGCGGGTGCTCCCCGGCGACCGCGTCGCGGTGCTGGGCGACGGCAAGCTCGGGCTCCTCTCGGCGTGGGTGCTGCGCACCGCCGCGGAGCGCGTGACCCTCATCGGCCGCCACGCGCACAAGCTCGCCCTCGCGGGGAGCGCCGTCGCGCAGCGCACCACGAGCGAGTGCGCCGACCTCGCGCGGAGCTTCGACGTGGTGGTCGACGCGACGGGCTCGCCGTCGGGCTTCGGCGACGCCATCAAGCTCGCGCGGCCGCGGGGCACGGTGGTGCTCAAGACCACCGTGGCGGGCGCGCACACCCTCTCGCTGGCGCCCCTGGTGATCGACGAGCTCACCGTGGTGGGCTCGCGCTGCGGGCCCTTCGCGAAGGCCATCGCGGCGCTCGCGGCGGGGGTCGTCGACGTGCGGCCGCTGGTGTCCGAGGTGTTCTCCCTCGACGACGCCGAGGCGGCCTTCGCGTGCGCGTCGCGCAAGGGCGTTGCCAAGGTGGTGATCGACGTCGCCCCCGGGGGCTGAGCATGCACCTCGCCCACCTGCGCTACGTGCAGGCCATCGCGAAGCACGGGAGCCTCAGCGCCGCCGCGCGCGCCCTCGGCGTCACCCAGCCCACCCTCACGGGCGCGGTGAAGAGCCTCGAGCGCGAGCTCGACACCACCCTCTTGCACCGGGGAAGAGACGGCGTGCGGCTCACCTCCGCGGGCGAGGCGATGGTGCGCCACGCGGCCGCGGTGCTCGCCTCCGTCGAGCGCATGGAGCACGAGATCCGCGGCCTCGAGGGGGCCGAGCAGGGGCGCTTCGTGCTCGGGTGCCACGAGTCCCTGGGGGCCTATTTTCTCCCGGGGTTCATGCGCGATTTCCTCGTCGCCGCGCCGCGCATCGAGCTCACCCTGTGGAACGGCACCACCGCCGCGGTGCGCGACGCCGTGCTCTCGCGCGACGTGCACTACGGGCTCCTCGTAAACCCCATGCCGCACCCCGACCTCGTGCTGGTGAAGCTCTTCCGCGACGCGATGGATTTCTTCGTGTGCGTCGACGAGCCCGCGTGCACCACGCGCGACGAGGCCATCGAGCGCGTGCGCCGCGGGCCCCTCGTGTACAGCGGCCGCGTGGCGCAGTGCCTCGAGCTCATTCAGCGCATGAGCGGCGAGAGCCCCCTCGCGGCGCGCACCCTCTCGTGCGGCGACCTCGAGATGGTCAAGAGCCTCACGCTCGCGGGCCTCGGCGTGGGCGTGCTCCCGCGGCGCGTGGCGAGCTACGGGCACCCGCACCGGCTCCGGCGCCTGCACGCGGAGCTCCCCTTCATACCCGACGCGATCTACCTCGCGTGGCGCGAAGACCTGCACCGCACGGCGGCCGCGGCGCGCGTCAAAGACGCCCTCGTCGCGTACGGTCGCGCGATGCCCCCGGAGTGAGCGCGCTCGAGGGTTGCGAAGAGGCGCCGCGCGGCGATAGGGTCGCGGCGATGCGCCCTCCGCCCCTCCCCCATCAAATCGTGGTGCTCGAACGCGTGCTCCGCCGCGCGGGCGACCTCGCGGGCTCCCCCACGGAGCCCATCGTGGTGTTCGACCTCGACGGCACGCTCTACGACAACCGCGCGCGCACCGCGCAGATTCTCGCCGAGTACGCGGGCGAGGTCGCGGCGCAGTTTCCCGAGGTGGCGGCGGCGCTGGGCGAGCTCGCGCCCACCTCGGTGCACTACCTGCTGTCGGACACCTTGCGCGCGGCGGGCATCACCAAGGTCGAGATCGTGAGCGACGCCACCCGCTACTGGCGCGACCGCTTCTTCGCCGAGCGCTACCTCAAGTACGACGCCGTGATGGAGGGCGCCGTCGAGTACACCCGCGCCTGCCACGACGCGGGCGCGGGCGTGGTGTACCTCGCCGGCCGCGACGTCACCGACCTGCTCCCGGGCACGGTCACGAGCCTGCGAAAGTGGGGCTTCCCCATCGGCGAGGTGGGCGTCGGCCTGGTGCTCAAGCCCGACGCGACGCTCTCCGACGAGGCCTTCAAGCGCGCCACCATGCCCTCGCTGCGCCGCATGGGCGAGGTGATCGCCTTCTTCGACAACGAGCCCGCCAACTGCAACGTGGCGCGCGCCACCTACCCCGACGCCATCGTGGGCCTCATCGAGACGCAGTCGGTCCCCGGCGCCCCGAAGCCCGACGCGAGCATCGAGGCCATCGCCAACTTCCGCCTCGCGTAGCGCTCCCCGGGCGCGCACCGCCACCCAACACGCGTGCGTGAGCACGCGCTGCTCGACGCGCTTCGTCGCTTTCCGCCGCGACGACATTTGATACCGTGGCCTCATGGCCGGCGACGCCCTCGATCACACCCTCGCGCCCGATGCCCTCTTCGCCAATCGGTACCGCGTCGTGCGCGAGATCGCGCGCGGCGGCATGGGGGCGGTGTTCGAGGCCGAGCAGGTCGACGTAGGGCTGCGCGTCGCCCTCAAGGTGATGCTCCCCCACGCGGCCTCCAGCGAGAAGCTCCGCGCGTACTTCGAGCGCGAGGCGCAGGTGAGCGCGCGCATCGAGAGCGACCACGTGGTGCAGGTGTACGCCGCAGGGGTGAACCCGGCCACGGGCGAGGCGTGGATGGCCATGGAGTACCTCGACGGCGAGACCCTCGAAGACCGCGTGAAGCGCGCCCCCCTCGACGCCCACGAGGCCGCGCCGATCTTTCAACAGCTCGGCCACGCGCTCGCGGCCGCGCACCGCGCGGGCATCGTGCACTGCGACCTCAAGCCCGCGAACGTGTTTCTCGCCCGGAGCCGCCGCGAGGGGGCGCCCGTCACCGTGAAGGCGCTCGATTTCGGCATCGCGCGCGTGCTGCGCGAGACCGGCACCTCGGCGATCGGCACCACCGTGGCAGGCTCGCCGCGCTTCATGGCCCCCGAGCAGACGAAGAAGAACGCGCGCATCAAGCCCGGCACCGACCTGTGGGCCCTCGGGCTCATGGCGTTTCACGCCCTCACCGGCGCAGACTATTGGCGCAACACCCGCGACCTCATGGCGCTGCTCGGCGAGATTCACCACGCCGAGCTCGTCGCGCCCTCGGCCCGTGCGCGCGAGCTCGGCGCGGGCGCGCGCATCCCGCCGGGCTTCGACGCGTGGTTCGCCGCCTGCCTCGTGCGCGACCTCGACGCCCGCCTGCAAGACGCCGCCGCGGCCACCGCGCGCCTCGCCGCGGTGCTCGCTCCGCCGACGCCGCGCGCCGTCGTCGGCACCGTCGCCCTCTCCGACGAGACGGCGGCCCTCCACGCGGCCATGGCCGCCTTCGCCGACGCGGAGCGCCGCGGCGACCGCGACGCCGCCCTCGACCTCTGGGAGCGCACCCTCGCGCGCTCCCCGGTGCGCGCCGCGTTGGCAGCCCGCGCGGCGCCGCTCTACGTGGCCCGCGCGGCGGAGCGCGAGCGCGCG
>CAISKJ010001621.1 GCA_903885885.1 uncultured delta proteobacterium | reverse complement strand
CTGGAGCCCGACGGCCCCGAGCACGCCGAGCGTCTTCTCGCCCGTGTCGCTCACGGTGGCGTTGATGTTCGGGTTGCCGAAGTCGCCGCCGAAGTACACCCACGAGAGCACGTCGCCCGCGGCCACGCCCCACGCGCCCGTGGAGGGGTAGCCCCGGCCCGTGGGCATGGCGAGGTTGCCGTTCATCCAGAAGGCGCCGATGCCCGCGAGCGCGACGCCGTAGGCGACCGTCGAGGCCCGCTGCACGGTGGCGTAGAGCGGGCTCGACGGCGTGGTGAGCTGCGCGAGGCTGAGAAACTCACCCCAGTTGTCGGCGCCGTAGTTGGGCGAGCCGTACTCGCCGGGGCCGAGGGTGCCGAGGCCCGCCGCGCGGGCGACGATGTGGTTGGCGCCCGTCGGGTCCGTCGCGCTGCTGTTGAAGGGCCGCGCCACGCGCCCGGGGTAGGCCATTTCGGCGAGGAAGCGCGCCGTCGCGTTCATGAGGTAGTGGTTCGACGTGCTGTCGATGGGCGCGTAGTACGACTGCGTGAGCACGATGCGAAACAGGTCTTCGAGGGAGTAGCGGCCGTCGGCCGCGGCGGGGTTCGCGGCGTACCCTGTGGGCGCGTAGCGGGCCGGGTCGGCCGCGATGAGCTCGGCGAAGCGCACGCGGGTGTCGGCCGTGGCCCAGGCGGGCCAGCCGTCGTTGCCGCCGACGAAGAGCGAGCCCACGCGGCGCTCGAGGATCGCCGCGGCGAGCTTGCGGGCCGCGAGCAGGGCGCCCGGTCGCGTCGTGGCCTGGGCGAAGCCCGCGGCGGCCGTCCACATGCTCAGGCGGCCCGGGTTCGCGTTGTCGGCCACCGCGGCGTTGGCGGCGGCCCACGCGTCGAGCGCCGCGGCGTTGCCCGCGAGCACGAGCGCCGCGCGAGCCCGATAGGCGGCCACCGCGGGATCTTCGACGGCCGCGTCGGACGCATCGGCCGCGGACGCATCGAGCGCCACAGCGTCGGGCGCGCTCGCGTCGAAGGCAGGCACGTCGTCGGTCGCCGCGTCGTCGGTCGCCGCGTCGTCGGGCAAGAACGATCCGTCGGGCTCTGCGTCGTCGGGCAGGAACGACGCGTCGGGCTCTGCGTCGTCGGGCGCAACGGCGTCGAGCTTCGCGTCGTCGGGCGCAACGGCGTCGAGCTTCGCGTCGTTGGGCGCAACGGCGTCGAGCGCAGCGTCGACGGGGGCCGCCACGTCGGGCCCGGTCGCGTCGGTCGCAGCGCCGTCGGCGAGGGAGGGCGGGGACTCACCACACCCTGCCAGTACCAGAACGGCCCATGAGGCCCAGACACACGCTCGGAAGGTCGCGCGGCGCACCATGGCGCGAATGCACCGCACCGCACGATGTGCCGTCAACCGACTTCGCAACGCCGCGCCCTTGCGCCACCGGGGAGGTCACGGCGCCGCTCGCGAGTGCCATCGGCGCAGGGGCGCATCGCTTGGAAGTCACGTGTTGCAAGGCGCTTGTGCTCGGCGAGTTTGCGCGCCGTCACCAGACACCCTTGCGGCTGCGAAGGATGTGCGTGCGCAGGCGTGCGCGACGCGGGCGCGTCTTCTCCCGATCGCGCTTCTGCGTAGCGGATTTCGAAATGCCGTGGCGGCAAATTGCGCTTGCTCCGCGCATCGCGGTGCTGGTCAACTCGCATCTAGATCGGGGTAATTTGAGTGCAAGATCGACCGTCAGCGGCCAATGCGCACGCGTCCCTTCTCGCGCTCGCGCGCGCCGCGCAGGAGCTCAATCACGAACTCGACGCGCGCGCCGTGCTCCGCATCGTGACCTCGTGCGCGGCGGCTGCGTTCGGCGCCGACCTCGTGGTCGCGACGGCGTCTCACGGCGGCTCTCGTGAGACCGCGCGCGCCGCGGTGGGCCTCGACGAGGCCGCCCTCGACGCCCTCGACGCGTCGCTCGACGGGCCCTCGCTCGCCGCGGCCCTCGCGCCCGTCGGGCTCACCGCGATCAGCGCCACGGTCTCTCGCGGCGCGCGCGTGTGCGGCGCGCTGGTGGCCGGCTGGCGCGACGCCTCGCGCGCCCCCGCCGACGACGATCGCGCCCTGCTCGACGCCTTCGCCTCGCTCGCGGCGCAGGCCCTCGCGCTCGCCCGTTGGCCCTCGGCGCTGGCGGGGCTGCACATCGCCCCCGACACGCTCCATCGCGCCATCTTGAGCAACTACCCGTCGGGCGCCGTGGTGGTCTTCGACCACGCGCTTCGGTACACCTTCGCCGAGGGCAAGGGGCTCGCGGAGGTGGGCCTCAGCCGCGCCATCCTCGAGGGGCGCACGATCTACGAGGTGTTTCCGCCCGCGACGAGCGCGGCCATCGAGGGCGACTATCGCGCCGCCCTCGAAGGCCGCGTGACGCGCAACGAGATCGCCTTCAACGGCAAGACCTACCTCACGAGCACCATCCCCGTGCGCGACGGCGACGGTGTGGTGCTCGGCGGCATGGTCGTCACGCACGACCTCTCCGAGCGCGTCGCCGCCGAGGCGGCCCTGCGCGAGAGCGAGGAGCGCTATCGCCTGCTCTTCGAACGCGCCAACGAGGCCATCTGGATCCTCGAGGCCGAGGGGCCCGAGGCGGGCACCATCCGCGCCGCCAACGCGGCGTCGGCGCGCATGCACGGGTACACCGCCGACGAGCTCGTGGGGCGGCCGATCACCATGCTCGACGTGCCCGACGTGGCCGCCGACGCGCCCGACAAGCTCCGTCGCATTCTCGCGGGCGAGTGGGTCGACGGCCAGGTGCCCCACGTGCGCAAAGACGGCACGCGCTTCCCCGTGGAGTTCACCGCGGGCCTCATCGACGTCGGCCCGCGGAGGTACATCCTCGCCTTCAGCCGCGACATCACCGAGCGCGTCCGCGCGCGCGAGCGCGCCGACGACATGATGCGCGAGCTCGAGAGCTTCAGCTGGTCTGTCGCGCACGACCTCCGCGCGCCGCTGCGAAGCATCGACGGGTACAGCCAGGCCCTCGCCGAAGACTGCGGCGCCGCGCTCGACGGCGAGGGGCGGCGCTTCCTCGGGTACATCCGCGAGTCGACGCGGCAGATGGCGCAGCTCATCGACGACCTGCTCACCCTCTCGCGGGTCACGCGCAGCGAGGTGCGGGCCGAGCCCGTCGACCTCGCGCAGATCGCCCGCGACGCGGCGCAGCGCCTCGCGCACCTCAACCCGGGGCGCGCGGTGACCCTCGTGGTCGCGCCCACCATCCCGGCGCTCGGCGACGCGCGGCTCCTCCGCGTGGCGCTCGACAACCTCCTCGGCAACGCGTGGAAGTTCAGCGCCCAGCGCGGCGACGCGCGCGTCGAGGTGGGCGAGACCTCGCTCGACGGCGAACGCGTGTTCTTCGTGCGCGACAACGGCGCGGGCTTCGACATGACCTACGCCGACAAGCTCTTCGGCGTGTTTCAGCGCCTCCACAGCGCCGCGGAGTTTGAAGGCACCGGCGTGGGGCTCGCCATCGTGCGGCGCATCGTTCGAAGGCACCGCGGCCGCGTCTGGGCCGACGGCAGCGTCGGCGTGGGAGCGACCTTCTTCTTCACCCTCGACTCGGAGGCGCAGGCGTCATGAAGGCATCGCTCATTCTCCTCGTGGAAGACAACCCCCGCGACGCCGAGCTCACGCAGCGCGCGCTCAAGAAGAGCAACGTGGGCAACCCCATCGTGCACGTCAGCGACGGGGCCGAGGCGATCGATTTTCTCTTCCGCCAGGGCGCCTACGCCGATCGCGCGCCGGCCGACATGCCGCGGCTCGTTCTGCTCGACCTCAAGCTCCCGAAGGTAGACGGCCTCGACGTGCTCCGCGCGCTGCGCGCCGACGATCGCACGCGGCTCGTCCCCGTGGTGATGCTCACCTCGTCGGACGAGGAGCAGGACGTCGTGCGGAGCTACGGCCTCGGCGCCAACAGCTTCGTGCGCAAACCCGTCGACTTCGCGCAGTTCGTCGAGGCCACGCGCATCCTCGGGCTCTACTGGCTGGTGGTGAACCGGCCGCCGCCCGCGGTCGTGGGTTGAGCCATGGCGCAACCCCTCGCAGCGCTGCTGGTCGAAGACGTCGAGCGCGACGCGGAGCTCATCGTGCGTGAGCTCCGACGCGGAGGCTTCGATCCGACGTGGGAGCGCGTCGAGTCGAAGGCCGCCATGGCCGAGGCGCTCTCGCGCCGCCGGTGGGACGTGGTGCTCTCGGACTACTCGCTCCCGGCGTTTAGCGGCCCCGCGGCCCTCGCGCTGGTGAAAGAGCGCGCCCTCGACCTGCCCTTCGTGATCGTGTCAGGCACCGTCGGCGAAGAGGTCGCCGTCGCCGCGATGCGCGCGGGCGCCCATGATTTTCTCGCCAAGGGTCGCCTCGCGCGCCTCGCGCCGGTGATCGAGCGCGAGCTCGCCGAGGCGGCGCTCCGCGCGGAGCGGCGGGCCATGCAAGAGCAGCTCATCATCTCCGAGCGCATGGCGTCGCTCGGCACCCTCGCGGCGGGCGTCGCGCACGAGATCAACAACCCCCTCGCGGTGGTGCTCGCCAACCTCGACTTCGCCCTCGACGGGTGCGCGGAGGCCGAGCGCACGGTGGCCCTGCGCGAGGCCCGCGAGGCGGCCGAGCGCGTGCGGCTCATCGTGCGCGACCTGAAGATTCTCTCGCGGCCCACCGAGGAGGCGCGCGGGCCCGTCGACGTGCGGCGCGTGCTCGACGCGACGGTTCGCATGGCGCACAACGAGATCCGCCACCGGGCGGAGCTCGTGCGCGTCGACGCCGACGTGCCGCTCGTCGACGCCTCCGAGGCGCGCCTCGGGCAGGTGTTTCTCAACCTCATCATCAACGCGGCGCAGGCCATCCCCGTAGGGAGCGCGCGGTCTCACACGATCCGCGTCGAGACGTCGACGGACGCGCGGGGCGACGTGGTCATCGAGGTGAGCGACACCGGCGGCGGCATCGACGAGGCGCATCGCGCGCACGTCTTCGAGCCCTTCTTCACCACGAAGCCCGTCGGCGTCGGCACGGGGCTCGGCCTGTCGATCTGTCATCGCATCGTGGCGGCCCTGGGCGGAACCCTGTCGTTTGTGAGCGCCCCTGGCGAAGGGACGACCTTTCGCACGACGCTCCCCGCGTCGCGCGACGCGGCGCCGGCGGCCAGCCCGCGCGCGTCGGTGGAGCCCGCGGGCAGCGCACGGGGCAGGGTGCTCGTCGTCGACGACGAGCCGGCGCTCGGCCGGCTGGTCTCGCGCATGCTCGAGGCGGAGCACGACGTGACCGTGGTGGCGCGCGCCCGCGACGCCCTGACGCGGCTGGAGGGGGAGGCCTTCGACGTGGTGCTCTGCGACCTGATGATGCCCGAAATGACCGGGATGGACCTCGTCGAGCACCTCCGCGCGCACGCGCCGGACCTCGCCGATCGCGTGGTGCTGATGACCGGCGGGGCCTTCACCGAGCGCGCGCGGGAGTTTCTCGCCGCGGTGTCGAACCAGCGCCTCGAGAAGCCCTTCGACGCAGCGACGGCGCGCGCGCTCGTGCGCGCCTTCGTCCGCTGACCCATCGGTGCGCAGCGGTGTTGGCTGCGCGCGTGCGCAGCGCACGATGCAGGCGTCTGCGACGGGAGGCGCGCAGACCGCTGAATTCGTCGCGGGCGTGGCTGCGCGGCGTCGTCGTTGACGCCCGTCGCACCGTGCCCCTCGCCGTCGTCGACGCAGGTCGTGCTGCGCTACACGACGAACGCTCCCGCGGCGCCGGTGTACGCCGCGACGGACGAGAGCGCCGTGCTTGATGGCGCCCTCTGGGTCGCCGACCGATGCGTCGTCGGCGCGCCCGCGTCCGCGCGGCTGATGGCGTGTGTGCGCGCTGATGGCTCGTGCTCGGGGTACATCGTCTGCGACCCGGACCGCAGGCGTCTGCGACCCGGACCCTGACCGCTGGTCTCATCTCTCCGAGACCTGCTTGCAGCAAGCGCTTGGGTGCCCGGCGGGTAAACCCTCATCGTGCCCCAGATTCTCGTTGAGGGTGGCGCAAGGTCCAACTGCCGGTGATTGGCTGCCGTCTCGCAGCACCCCGTCACGCCGGCTCGTCGCCCCGATCACAGCACGCGCGCGTGAGCGCGCTCTGCCGCGGAGCGTTGCGCGCTGGGGTTCGCGGTCGATGCGCCGGGAGCGGCGTTGCTCCGTTGCGTTTCGCGGTCCGCGTGTGCCCCTCCTCCGTGTCGCACGGGTCGGCGATCGCGCAGCGAGCGCCCGACGGCAGAGCGCGCTCACGCGCGCTTGCTGTGATCGGGGCGACGAGCCGAAGCGATGGGGCGCGGCGAGCGACGGCAAACCGAACATTTCGACGAGCGCGGCGCTTGAAACAAATCTGGGTAACGATGAGGGGTAAACCCGCCGGGTCAACCAAAGTACTTGCTGCAAGCAGTTTTCGGAGAGATGAGACCAGCGCTCAGGACCCGGACCGCAGGCGTCTGCGACCCGGACCGCAGACGTCTGCGACCCGGACCGCAGGCGTCTGCGACCCGTTCACGGCGGCGCCACGGGCGTGCTCTCCTCGCGGGCGGAGGTCTCGCACGGCGACGACGGGCCCCGAGATCGCCGTGTGCAGCGCCCGCGTGCGCGCTGAGCTCACGCGCGCGCGGGTCGCACACCTCGGGCGCGACGGCTGATTCCTCGTCGGGCCGCGACGAGCGCGAGGAGCGCGAGCAGCGCGGCCGGTGCGGTGCGGGCGGGTGTGGTTGAGCACCCTCCCAGCGCGGTGACGTCGTCGGTGCCGGGGCCTGCGTCGAAGGTCACGTCGGCGTGCGTGAGGTGCGCTCCGTCGAGGGTGACGGTGAGCGTTGCACGGGCCGCGTCGCGGGGCGCCGTGTAGCCCAGCGCGTAGCGGCCGAGGCCGAGGTACACAGCGGCCTCCGCGGTGCCCGCCGTGGCCGTGAGCGCGAGCGTCGCGGCGGCGGGCGACCCGTCGGCGTCGAGCGCGCGACAGGGGATCACCGCGCGCTCTCCGAGCGTGAGGCGCGTCGGGAGCGAACACGCGGAACGGCTTGTCGACGCGGTGTTCGGTGACGACGTGTGGAGCGCGGCGAGGGCGCGCACGACGTCGAGCTCGCCCCAGCCGCGCGCGGGGGTCCAGAGCGATGCGCCCGCGGTGAGGGCCGCGACGAACTCGCGCTGCGTGGCGCGCGGCGACTCTTCGAAGAGCAGCGCGAGGGCGCCGGCGACGTGGGGCGCGGCGGCGGAGGTTCCCGACGCGACGGCGTGCGTGGCGTCGATGGTGAGGGCGGGGTCGGCGAAGGGCCCGACGAGGCTCGCGGCGGCTTGCGCGGAGAGCGCGGCGATCACCACGTCGCCCGGTGCGATGAGGTCGGGGCGCAGCGCGCCGATGCGCGAAGGACCGCGCGCCGAGAAGGGCGCCACGGTGCCCTCGACGGCGCCGATGCGCGAGGCGGGGGTGCCCCGCGCGTCGAGCCATTGCGTGCGCGTGGTGAGGGCGCCGACGGCGATCACCGAGGCGCTCGTGGCGGGCATCTCGACGGTGCGTTGGGTGTCCGCGTAGGGCGGGAGAAACACCGGGGGCTCGCTCGCGTTGCCGTCGAGGTAGAGCCACGCGTCGACGCGCCCCTCGCCGCGGAGCCACAGGGTGTAGACGCCGCCGGGGGCTTCGAAGAGCACGTCGGCGACGCGCGCCGCGGTGACGGGAGAGGCTCCGTCGGGGGCGTGGGTGACGGTGATGCGCGATGCCTCGACGGGGTGCCGCGACGTGATCGAGAGGCCCGTGGGGACGCGCTCGCCCATCGTACCGTCGGGCCACTGGGGGGCGATGGAGAGCGCCTCGGTGTAGGCGATGGAGACGCCCACGGCGCCCGCGTAGGGGCCCGTGAGGCGCAGCGCGAGGGGCACCGTGGCGCCGCGGGCGAGTTCGACGTGGGCGTGGAGCGCGCGGCCGCCGCCGTTGCCCGCAGACGTCACGATGGCG
>CAISKJ010001620.1 GCA_903885885.1 uncultured delta proteobacterium | reverse complement strand
GAGCGCGCAGGGAGAGCCCCCGCGCGTCGCGCGCCGCGCGCCGAAGTCGAGGGCCACGTCGCCGCTTCGCAGCACCGGCGTGCGCGCCCCGGAGCGCCGTCGCCCGAGGGCTCGCACCCGTGCGCGCAATTCAGCCACGGCGAAGGGCTTGGCGAGAAAATCGTCGGCGCCCGCGTCGAAGCTCTCGAGGCGCCGCGCCACCTCGTGGTGCGCCGAGAGCACGAGCACCAGCGGGCCTTCGCCCGCCTCGCGCAGGCGCTGGCACCACGCGCTGCCCCAGCCGTCGGGGAGCGCGAGGTCGAGCACCACGAGGTCGGTCTCGCGGTCGGCGAGCGAGGCGTCGGCGGAGGCGAGGTCGTGCGCCGTCTCCACGCGGTGACCGTCGCGCGTGAGGGCCCGCGCGACGAGGTCGCGGAGCTCGGCGTTGTCGTCGACCACCAGGATGCGCACGGCGATGGCTCAGGCGCGCGTCGAGCGGTCGAGGAGCCACGCGAGCCACGCGATGCCGAGCACCTGGCCGAGCGTGGGGTTCTTGATCGGCGGGGCGTGGCGGAGCTGCGCGGCGGGGAGGATCCCGAACACGTTGCGGAGCCGCTGCTGCGTGCCCTCGGAGAGGTCGCCGGAGAAGAGGAGCCGCCCGCCGCGCTCGGTCTTCACGGCACGCACGGTGGCGTCGCGCACGCCGTCGCGGGCGGCGATGTCGCCCACGTCGGAGACGAAGCCCGACGGCGCCCGGCCTCGCACCACGAGCACGCGCCCGTCGCGGATCGAGAGGCAGAAGAGGTCTTCGTGGCGGGCGAGCCACGCGAGCACGAACACAACCGCGACCACGACGAGCGCGAGGTACATGACCCGCGAGGTTCTACAGCAACACCCGCTCGGCGCGCGAGCGGGGTACAGTCTCGGCCCTCTTCATGAGCTCCGTCGTCGACCGTGTTCGCAAGCTCATCGCCCTGTCGGCCTCGCCCGACCACCACGAGGGGCGCAACGCGGCGTACCTCGCGTGCCGCCTCATGCGCGAGCACGGCCTCGACGTGACGAGCACGCAGAGCCCCACGGCGACGCGCGCGTGGCGCCCCGCCGAGACGCCGCGGCACCGCGTGACGCACGGGCCCTACACCCGCGCCCGGGGGATGCGGGCGTACACCCGCTGCCGCGAGTGCGGCGAGGCCATCGACGAGGGCGACGGGTGCCTCGACGCCGACGGCCAGGCGGTGCACGGCGACTGCGTGCCCGCCAGCGAGCGGCCGTAGCGAAGAGCGACGACGAGTCAGCGCCGTTACGGGCGAAAATAGGCGTATCCGCGCTGCTGGAGGCGCAGCACCGCGAGCGTGCCCGAGGGCACGGTGGCACCGCCGGGGAGCAGGTCGCGGGGCTGCCAGTGGTGCTCCTCCATCGTGCGCGCGCAGGCTCGCCACGAAGCCTTCCCCGTCGCCAGTTGCGCTCGACGGGCCCATGGCCCATGGCGAACCCCTGTCTGGGGTCGGCTCGTGGACCCCGGCCAAGCCCGTCGCTCACCGTGTGCGATGGATCTGGCGAGAGGCAAGCCGCTCAGGAGGATACGCGACGCTTGACGAAGTCTGCGACGACTCCGCCAACTACGCCCACGAAGATGATCAATATTCCGACGGGGAGGCTCCAAAGGAACGCGCTGAAAAATCCTCCGAATGCTACGCACATCGGGAGTTGCGGCCCGAAGCGTAACAAAAAGCGGCGCGGGGTCAGGCGCGGGGCGATGCCGATGGAGAGCTGCTGGCGCTCCTCGGCGTTGAGGTCGCCCGTGTCGTGCTCGGCCAGCCAGAGCGCGAGCTCCTCCTCGCGTGTACGTTCGCGCGGTGGCAGCGGCGCCGTCCCGACGACCAGCATTCGCCGTTGCGCGAATTCATCCCAGCTGCCGTTCGGAAACATGCACTTGAAGGCTATGTACTCGTCTTCCATGCCGAGTCCGCGGCAGCGAGGCGGAATCTCGTTGAGCCAGTCCGAAAGCATCGGAAGATTGTAAAATGTCGGCTCGTGCATCCGCCACTGATTTCCGGGGATGCGCAGTCCAACGGCCCTGCCCGTGCGCACCGCACGCTCTACGCAGGGCCCACTTCGGGGGCTGTGCACCGTCGGGGCCGTTGGACCACCCATCCCCGCCATCGCCTACGCACCGAGCGAGCGCGTGATGATGGGCTTCCTCGGCGCGGTATGAGGCCCCTCACCCGCGACGCCATCTCCCAGCGGGCTCCGCGACCTCGTCGCTCCCCGCGGTCGACGGCGAACTCCCGCGCGCGCGCCCTCGTGCAAGACACCTGAACCGCGGTCACCACGCTCGCACACGTCGGCGGAAGTGTGCGGTGGGTATCGTGCGCATCCGCGTCGCGCTTCACGCGCGCTCGACCTCCACCGGAGCCCGCGATGTGCGCGCCCTACACCGCCCCGAACGACACCGGAGCCTGCGCCTCGCCCACGCCCGCACGACTGTTTTGCCCCAAGGCCGAAACCGGACGGTCGTGTCGCCGCGAAACACACGCGGCAAGGAGCACCGTCATGTTGAAGTCGAAGCGTCGTTCGAGAACGGGGCTGCGGCCCTCATGCGCGGGCAAGGTAACCTTCACGATGCTCGACCACGACG
>CAISKJ010001619.1 GCA_903885885.1 uncultured delta proteobacterium | reverse complement strand
GCACACGAGGGCAGCGCCCCGACGGCGGGGGCCTTCCCCCTCGACATGAGCCCCCTGAGCGACCCCGACGCCATCGCGGCGCGCGACCGCGAGTGGCTCGAGAAGGTCTACGCGCGCGGCGAGGCGCAGCTCACGGCGCGCGCGGCCCTCACAGGCATGACGCTCGGCGGCGTGCTCAGCGCGTCGAACCTCTACATCGGCCTCAAGATCGGCTGGAGCTTCGGCATGAGCATCACGTCGAGCGTGCTCGCCTTCGCGATCTTCGGCGCCGTCTCCAAGGCCTTCCCCTCCGTGCGCCCGCTCTCGATGCTCGAGAACAACACCTCGCAGACGGCGGCCTCCGCGGCCGCGTACATGTCGTCCGCGGGCCTCGTGAGCTCCATCCCCGCGCTCACGATGCTGCGCGCCGACGGCACCATCACCATCCCCGAGCTCACGGGCCTGCGCCTCACCGCGTGGCTCCTCGCCATCTCGGTCCTCGGCGTCGTGGTGGCCATCCCCCTCAAGCGCAGCCTCATCAACGCCGAGCAGCTGCGCTTCCCCTCCGGGGTGCAGTGCGCCGAGACCATCAAGGCCATGCACGCATCCGGAGGCGACGGCGTGCAGAAGGCCCGCGCGCTCGTCGGCACCGGCCTCTTCGCGGCCTTCGTGAAGTTCCTCTTCGAGTGCAAGCTCTGGGTCTTCAAGAAGCTCCCCGAGGCCATCGCGCTGCCCGGCACGCTCCGCGGATACCCCCTCGAGAGCTGGTCGTTCACGATGAACACCAGCCTCCTCCTCTACGCCGCCGGGGCCATCATGGGCCTCAAGGTCACGCTGAGCCTCGCGGTCGGCGCGCTCTTCAACTACGGCCTGCTCGGCCCGTGGCTGCTCGACCACGGCGTGCTCCGCGTCGCGAGCGAAGAGGTCGCCCGCACGCCCGCCCTCTGGCACGCGTTCGAAGAGTCCGCGAAGCACGCGCACGCCATCCCGCTCCGCTCCCACGCGGCCCTGCACGCGATGGTGCGCTCGAAGTGGAGCGTGTGGCCCGGCACCGCCCTCATGGTGAGCGCGAGCCTGGTGGCCTTCGGCTTCCGCTGGCGCATGATCGCGCGCGCCTTCGCGGGCCTCGCGCGCTCGCTCACGACGCGCGGCCAGGGTGACGCCGAGCGCGTCGACCCGCTCGCCGAGGTCGAGGTGCCCACGCGCTGGTTCGTCATCGGCCTCGCGGTGTGCACCGTCGCCGCGGTGTACATGCAGCGCGCGTGGTTCGGCGTGCCCGTGCTCGAGGGCGTGGTCTCGGTGCTCGCGGCCTTCCTCCTCTCGGTGGTAGCCGCCCGCGCGACGGGCGAGACCGACGTCACCCCCATCGGCGCCATGGGCAAGATCACGCAGCTCCTCTTCGGCGTGCTCGTCCCCGGCAACGCCGCCGCCAACCTCATGACGGCCACCGTCACCGCAGGCGCCGCGAGCCACTCGGCCGACCTCCTCACCGAGGTGAAGACGGGCTACCTCCTCGGCGGCGCGCCCCGCAAGCAGTTCTGGGCGCAGATCCTCGGCGTCTTCGCGGGCGCGTTCGTGTGCGTGCCGGTGTACTTCCTCATCGCCAGGCCCGAGAAGCTCGGCAACGAGCTCGCCGCCCCCGCGGCGCAGGCCTGGGCGAGCGTCGCGCGGCTCCTCAAAGACGGCCCGCAGAACCTCCCCCGCTACGCCATCGCGGCCATCATCGCGGGCGCCTCCGTGGGCGCGCTGCTCGCCGTGGCCGAAGAGCTCGTGCCCCGCAACGTCAAGAAGTACCTCCCGAGCGCCACCGGCCTCGGCATCGCCTTCGTCATCGACGCCAACGACAGCCTCGCGATGCTCATCGGCGCCCTCGTCGCGTGGGCGATTCAGAAGAAGAACCGTGACTGGGCCGACAACTACATCGTCAGCGTGTCGAGCGGCGTGGTCGCGGGCGAGAGCCTCATGGGCATCGTGGTGATCGTGCTGCGCGACGTCCTCGGCTGGCTCCCCCGAGGCTGAGGGTCCTACGCGAACACGATGAGCAGCGCGACGATCGCGGCCCCGACCACGATCGCCGCGGCGACCGCGAACACCCACCACGACCCCGACGATCGTACGGGCATCCCATCGGGCGGACGTAACATAAACGGCTCCGCCGGCGGCGCCGCGCCGTAGGGCGCGGGCGGCGGCGGCGCATACGACGGAGGAGGCATGGTGCCCTGCCGCGGAGCGACGTTCCGCGGCGGCGCGGGCGACGGTCGCAGCGGCGTCTGCATCGCCTGCATCATCGCGGAGACGTCTTCGGTCTTCGCGACGGCGCCGCCCTGCACGGCATTGAAGGTCGCCTCGGGGTCGAAACTCGACGGCTTCGCGCGCGGCGCGGGCACCGTCGCGTCGGAGGGCGACTCGTGCAGTCGCGCGAAGTACGCCGACGCCTCGGCCTCGTCGAGCCCCCGCGTCGCGGCGCGCGCG
>CAISKJ010001618.1 GCA_903885885.1 uncultured delta proteobacterium | reverse complement strand
GCCCGCGTGGGGCACGCGTTGCCGCAGCGCCCGCAGTGGGCGAGGTCGGTGTTGAGCTCGCGCTCGCAGCCGTCGCCGCGGTCGCCGTTGCAGTCGGCGAAGCCCGCTGCGCAGGTCTGCACGCACGCCCCGGCCGCGCAGCTCGCGGCGGCGTGCGCGTAGGGCCCGCAGGCGGTGCCGCAGGCGCCGCAGTTCGTGGGGTCGAACTGCGTGCTGGTGCACGAGCCCGCGCACGCGGTGAGACCCGCGGCGCACGAGGCGGCGCAGGCGCCCATGCTGCACACCTGCCCGCTCGCGCAGCGCGTGCCGCAGGCGCCGCAGTCGCCGTTGTCGCGCTGCAGGTCGCGGCAGGTGCCCGCGCAGTTGGTGAGGCCCGCGCCGCACGACTCCTGACAGGCGCCCGCGCTGCACACCTGACCCGTCTCACACGCGTTGCCGCACGCGCCGCAGTGGAGGCGGTCGGTCTGTCGGTCGACGCAGCGCCCGCCGCACGCGTCCTGCCCGCTCGGGCAGATGGGCTGGCACGCGCCGGCCACGCAGCGCTCGCTCACCGCGCACGCGGCGCCGCACGCGCCGCAGTGGGTCGCCGACGTCTGCAGGTCGACGCACGCGCTCGCGCACACCACCGCGCCGCCGTCGCAGCGCACGGGGTCGTTGGCCACCGCCGACGTGCTTTCACACGCCGCGAGGGTCGAGAGGAGAGAGAGACCGAGCCACCATCGGGGAGACGAGCGCATACAACCTCTGCAGGGCGTCCCTGTTGCCCGCGTCGGGAGGGGGGAGCCTTCGCGCGGCGCAGCGTACACAACCGCCGCGCGCCGCGACACCCGGGCGTCGCCCCTCCGTGACGAACTGCGCGCTCAGTTGCCGTAGCGCATGATGGTGCCGCGCGGGCCGACGGCCCAGGCCTCGCCGTTGCTCGCGCCCCACACGGACGTAAGTCCTGGTCGGGGCGCCGGGCTCGCGACCCAGGCGCTGCCGTTCCACCGCGCGGTGCCGCCGTCGCCGACGGCCCAGACCGCGTTCGCCTGGCCGCACCAGAGCCCGCGCACGGCGGTGAGCTCGAGGGGGTACGACGTCCACGCGGCGCCTGCGTAGCGGAGCACCACGTTGGTCGTCGACGCGGCCCAGAGGGCGCCGTCGCGGGTTACGCACAGCGCACCGTTGAGCGTGAGGCCGCGCGGGGCCATCACCGGGGGCTCCCAGCCGCCCGGCGTGCGATGAAACGCGAAGGGGCCTTCGCCTGCCGCCCACACGTCGGCGGCGCTCGCGCCGGCGATGCGCGCGAAGTCGGGCGGGCGCATCGCGCCGATGAACTCGGGCGTCCAGCGGGCGCCGTCCCAGCGGGTGACCGAGGCGTCCGGGGGCTCCGCCGCGCCGACGATCCACACGATGTCGGGGCCGCCGCCCCACACGCCGCGCAGGGACGTGCGGCCTCGCAGAGGCATCATCGCGGGGGCCCATCGGACGCCGTCCCACCGCAGCACGACGGGCGAGCCGTCGCCGGGGTTGTTGCCGACGGCCCACGCGTCGCTGGCGTGCGCCGTCCACACGCCGGTGAGCGAGGCCCCGGTGCCGGTGAAGGTCGGGCTCCACACGGCCCCGTTCCAGTGAAGGGCTGCGCCGCCATCGCCGACGGCCCACACGTCGTTGGGGGCCGCGCCCCACACCGCGCGCAGGTCGCTCCCGCTGCCGCTCGCGACGATCGACCAGCGGGGCCCGCGCGCGTCGGGGGGCGCCGCGTCGGAGGCCGAGCGCAGGAGCTCGACGTCGGGCGTACAGGCGAGGGCCGAGAGTGCGAGCGAGAGGATGCGCGCGCGGACGATCGGGGTCATCGCACGGTGTCGAGCAGTCGGCGCGTGCGAGACGCGTAAGGGCTGGTGGGAAACTGCGCGATGAGTCGCTCGCCGCGGGAGCGCGCCTCGTCGTCGCGGCCCAGCGTGCGGAGGGCCGACACCGCGAGAAACTCCCGCTCGGCGGCCATCTGGCCGTGCGGAAACTCACGCGCCAGGACGTCGTAGCGGGCGAGGGCCTCGCGCGGGTCACCGTCGTGCATCGCGTTGGCGAGGTTGAGCAGGCGCATCTCGCGCGCCAGCGGGTCTTCGGGCGCTGCCGCCTCGGACGGTACGACGTGCGCACCCGCGAGGCCCGACGACGCGCCCTCGAGCGCGGGCGCCTCCACCGCGGGCACCTCGGGAGGCGCCGCGCGCGACGGGACCACGGGGCCAGTGATTCCGGTGGGTTGAGGAATGCTGCGTTGGCACCTGTCTTCACTCCCAGCTGTGGTGACAGCTGTTCGGACAGGGGAGGATGTTCGGCGAGTCTCACGGCGAGTTGTTGCACGCGTGGTGGCGCCAACAGCCATTGTTCAGCGTCGAGCCACTGTTGCTGCGCGTGGGTCGGCGCATCTGCGGTCAACCCGATGTGGACACCGTGC
>CAISKJ010001617.1 GCA_903885885.1 uncultured delta proteobacterium | reverse complement strand
GAGGTGGCGCGTGAGCACGGGCCATTCGAGGTCGTGGGCGGTCTTGGAGGTCGGTTCCATGAGAGGTTCCAGGCGTAAGGGCGACGGCGACGGTCCGCCGGTGTGCGGGTGCGCGTCGCGACAAGAAGGGGTGTGCGGGCGGAGCGGGTGCGCGAGGCCGCCAACGGGCCTTCGCGGAGGTGAAGGTGCGTCGCGTCACAGCGACGGCACCGTCGGGGAAGAGTTAACGGGCGCGGAGTAGTAGCTCCGGTGTGCGCATCGCGCAAGCGGGCGCGCGCGCCCGCTACGATTCGTCGTCGCGGAGCGCGAAGCGCAGCACGGCGCCGCGCTGCGTGCCGACGAAGAGCGCGCGCCCGTCGCGCGTGAGAATCGCCTCGGTGGGCCTCACTGCCCGCGGGAGCGTGTAGCGCGCGGCGACGGCGAGCGTGGCCGCCTCGCGCACGACGAGCTCGGGCGGCGCGGGGGCGCAGCGCTCGACGCGCACCACGATCCTTCCATCGCACACCATCGAGTAGCCCGGGTCGCTGCGCGCCGCGAGGAGGCTCCGGGCGGCGAGGCTCCAGCGCACCATCCACGGCGAGTCGGCGTCGTCGGGCGCGGCGGGGTCGAAGAGCACCACGTCGCCGTGCGCGGGCAGGGTGAGCCAGCCGTAGTCGAGGCTGTCGGGGCGCAGGTCGTCGTCCCAGGTGGCGTCGGCGAAGCGCGCCTCCGCGATCGCGTCGTTGCGCGCGAGGTCGAGCGTGCGCGCGCACAGATCGTTCGAGTCGAGGGGGTAGGGCGCGAGGGTGAGGGCCGTCCACGCGGGCGCCTCGATGGGGGGCGCCGCACGAAGCGGCCGCAGCGCGGGGGTGCCCAGCGCGAGGACGCGCGCCGTGGCGAGGTCGAAGGTGATCGCGAGGTCGTCTTCGTCGTACTCGTCGCGGCCGAGCGCGAAGGCGCGCGCGCCGTCGGGCGAGACCGTGAGCGACCAGAGGTCGAGGCTGCGTGTGCGGAGGTCGTTGTCGACGCCCACGACGGGAATGCTGGCGGCCTCGACACCGTGGGCGAGGTCCCACGCGTAGAGGGCGTTCTCGGAGAGGGTGTAGAGCGTGCGCGCGTCGGGGGCGAAGGCGCAGGCCTCGAGCCAGTCGTGGCCATGTTCGAAGGTCCACGTCGCGGTGAGCGAGTCGGCCTCGAGGGTGGCCGCGACGCCGCCGCGCCAGGTGACCGCGAGGTGCCGCTCGTCGGACGAGAGCGCGAGCGCGGTGACGAGCCCCGAGGGGCCTTCGCGCCCCGTGACCGAATGCTCTCGCGCGAGGTCGACGAGGTAGGGGACGCCGCCGACGCTCCCGACGAAGCGCTCCCCGTCGCGCGACACGTCTTGCACGGTGAGGGCGCCGAGCGTCGCGGGGCGCGTGACCGTCGGCGGTCTGTCGATGCGCACCGTCGCGGTCGCCTCGTCGAAGCGCGCGATGGCGCAGACGCCCCACTCGCTCGCGAGCGCGTACGACGCGCCCATCGTCCACCCGGTCGAGAACGCCCGCTCGGTGTGCGCGACGGCGACGGCTCGTTCGGTGCCGTCGATGCGGTGCCGCGAGACCCGCACCGCGCGGCTCGTCTCGCGCTCGATCGACGAGCCCCTCGCCGGCGTGCACGTCACCCAGAAGCCGCCCTCGTCGGCGAGGCCGGCTCCGTCGAGGAACCACCCCTCGGGCGCCGTCCACCGACCGAGCACGGCGCGCGTCGCCTCGTCGAGCAGCGCGACCACGCCGCGCTCCTCGCGCACGAGCAGGCGGGCGCCGTCCCAGTCGTACCAGGGCGGCGCGTCGGCGCGTCCCTCGCGGAGCACGGTGCGAGCCTCGGCGTCGACGATCAACGCGCGGCTCGCGCTCGCCACGACGAAGCTGCTTCCGTTGCCCGACGCGTGGATCCACACGCTGCGATGGGCGCCCCACGCGAACGCCGCCGCGTCGCCTCGGCCGCGGTCGATGAGGTGCAGCGTGCCGTTGCCCGCGTTTCGCACGAGCAGCATCACCAGGCGCCCGTCGGGCGACGCGGCCATCGCCGGGACGCCGCCCTCGACCTCGAGTTCGAAGGCCGTTCCTTCGATGGGCGCGAGGGTGTCGGCGTCGCGCTCGTCGAGGCGCAGCACCCGCCCCGCGCGCTCGACCGCGAGGATTCGCGTGCGGTCTTCGAAGAGGCACATGCGCGTAAACGGCGTGTCGGCGCGGCCGAGCTCGGCGGTGAGTTCGAGGCGCATCGTCAGCGGCGCAGGCGCTCGAGCGTCGCGCGCAGGCGCTCGGGGAGCGGCGTCGGGCGCCGCGTGCTGCGGTCGACGAAGACGTGCACGAAGTGACCGTGCGCGATGAGCGCGTCGCGGTCTGCGCGAAAGATACCGAGCTCGTAGCGCACGCTCGATCGCCCCAGGTGCGCGACGCGCAGCATCACGTCGAGGGCCTCGGGGTAGCTCGCGGGCGCGACGTAGCGGCAGCCCGACTCGACGCACAGCCCGATGGCCTCGCTGGTGGCCGGGTCGAGGCCCCCGTCGGCGATGAGCACGCGGTTGATCACCGTGTCGAAATAGCTGTAATACACGACGTTGTTGACGTGTCCGTACGCGTCGTTGTCCATCCATCGCGTGTCGATGCGCTGGGTGTGGGGGTAGTCTGCGCGCGTGGGCGCTGCGTCGATGCTCACGGGGTTGCTCGTAGGGGTTTAGAGGGCCGCGCGAAAGATGTGTGCGAGGTCGTCGCGGGCGACGGCGCGGGGCGCGTTGTCGAGGAGTCGCTTCTGCACGATGGTGCCGCCCACGAGGGCGTCGACGTCGGCGTCGGTGTAGCCGAGGGCCGTGAGCCCGACGGGCACGCGCGCGTCGCGCATGAGGCCCTCGAGCGTGCGCGCGAGGAGGTCGCCGGGGTGGAGGTCGGCGGCGTGGCGAAGGTCGGCGCCGAGCCAGTCGGCGGCTTCGTGGTGTCGCGACGGGCACGACGCGCCGGTGAAGCGAAAGGCCGCGGGGGCGCCGACGATGACCGAGACGCCGTGGGGCACCATGGGGGCGTCGCGGGGGTAGTCGGGCATGGTGAAATCCTTCACGTTGCCCGCGATCGCGTAGGCCATCGCGTGGGGAACGTGCACGCCCGCGTTGCCGAACGCGACGCCCGCGAGGGTGGCGGCCCACATCATCTGGGCGCGCGCCTCATGGTCCGTCGCGTCGCGCACGGCCCTGAGAAAATAGCGCCCCGCGAGGCGCAGGGCCTCGGCGCTGCCCACGTCGCTCCAGGGGTTGGCGCCCTGGCTCATGGGGCGCAGCGCGGGCGACGCGGGCGCGAGGCGCGCGGTGTAGGGGCGCGCGGTGTACGACTCGATGGCGTGGCAGAGCACGTCGAAGCCGCTCGCGGCCACCACGCTCGCGGGGAGCGTGGCGGTGGCGTCGGGGTCGACGACGGCGCGCGTGGGGCGCAGGCGCCGCGAGGCGATGCCGGTCTTGGCGTGGAGGGCGAGCACGTCGCACACGGCGATGCCCGTGAGCTCGCTCCCGGTGCCGCTGGTGGTGGGGCAGGCGATGTGGGGCGGGAGCGCGCCGGGCACGGGTCGCGCCTCGCCGACGGGCGCGTTCACGTACGCGAGAAAGTCGGCGGGCCATGTGGCGTAGAGCGCCGCGGCCTTGCAGGTGTCGATCACGGAGCCGCCGCCGACGGAGACGTACGCGTCGAAGCGCCCCTCGCGCGCGAAGCGGGCGGCTTCGAGGAACGACGCGTCGGTGGGCTCGACGCGCACGCCGTCGTAGACGACCACGTCGAGGCCCGCGGCGACGAGGGAGCGTCGCGCGCGCTCGACGGGCTCGAGGGCGGCCACCACGCGGTCGGTGAAGAGCGCCACGCGCGTCGCCGCGAGGGAGCGCGCGAGCTCGCCCACCTCGCGCAGCGCGCCGCGGCCGAAGGTGACCTCGGCGGCGTCGAGGGTGAAGAGGCCTTCGTGTCCGTGCGTGGGGAGGTAGGCGTGCGCGCAGCTCATCGGGGCGCGCGATGGTAGCGCCGTTGCGCGCGGTTGCGCTCAGCGGCGCAGCGAGGCGACGACGAAGGCGTAGAACCACGGCGCCACGAAGAGAATGCTGTCGCTGCGGTCGAGGAGGCCGCCCTGGCCGGGGATCACCGCGCCCGAGTCTTTGACGCCGGCGTCGCGCTTCCACCCCGAGGCGATGAGGTCGCCGAGGAGGCCGAGCGACACGACGCTCGCGCCGAGGGCCGCGCCGAGCGCGCGCGACGCGCCCATGAGCGACGGGGCCATCGCGGCGCCCACGAGCGCGCACGCGGCCACGCCGAACAGAAAGCCCTCCCAGGTCTTCCTCGGCGACACGCGGGGGATGAGGGCGTGGCGCCCGAGGAGCTTGCCGCCGACCCACTGCGTCGCGTCGCTCATCATCACCAGCACGAAGAACACGTAGCCCGCGCCCTGGCCGCCGTGCCCGCTCACGCCCTCGCCCGTGACGAGGCGCGCGCAGAACGAGAACATCCCGACGGTCGAGAGCAGCACCCACTGGGCGCCGCCGGCGCTTCGCACGAAGCCGTCGCTCCCCTCGAGGCCGAGCTGCAGCGCGGGCACCACCAGCATCGGGAGCGCCACCGCGAGGGTCGTAGCGAGCGCGCCCACGAAGCTCACGGGCCACCAGCCGAGAATGGGCGCGCGCAGCGCGGGCGACCGGCGCACCTTCGGAATGGCCATGGCCACGAGGCTGCTCACGGCGATGAACGCGTAGACCCACGCGAGCGCGACCCACAGCGGCCACGGCGCGACGTGCATGAGTGATCCCAAAGCCCTCGTTCCCCCTTCGCCGCGCCCGTTTTCGACAGCGCGCGGACAGACTTCAATCGTGGTCGTCGCGCCGTCGCGTCAACGACGCCTTGCGTCGCGTCCGCGCAACGCGGCACCCTGCGCGCCCCACCGATGAACGCGCCGCGCACACCTTCGACCCTCGCATCGCGCGGCGCGCTCGTGGCGGCCTCGACGGCGATGCTCGTGGCCGCGCTCGTGCTCGACGACCCGCTGGCCTTCGCGCTCGACAGCGTGGCGCTGCGCGCGGCGATGCAGTACGGCACGCAGGAGCTCGACCGCCGCGCCGTCGCGCTCGCGGGCGTCGACGGTCGCCGCGCCAACGACCTCGTGGGCCTCGCGATGCGCTTCGGCGGCATGCTCGTCGGGCCGCTGTGGTTCGGCCTCGTGCGCGACGTCGGTCCCGCGACGCTCGCGTTCGTGTGCGCGCTCGCCCTCCTCGGCGCGTCGAACGCGCAGGCCGTCGCGTCGGCCCCGCCGCCGTCGGTCGCATCGGCGGCCGTCCCCGCGGCGACGCTCACGCCCGCCGACCGTGCGCTGCTCGCGGCCGCGCGGGTCATCTACGCGTCGTTCTACCTGCTCGCCTCGAGCATGATCTACGTGCTCGCCGACGTGCACCACGTGGCCTCGCCGGTGCGCCGCGGCGGCGTGCTCGTGACGGCGACCTACGGCAGCGCCGTGCTCGCCACGGCCGTCGAGATGACCCGCCGCGCTGCCCGTCGCACGCCGCGCGAGATGCTCGCCGCGCCGGTGCTCATGGCGGTCGTGGGGCTGTCACTGCGCGCGTCGTTCGCGGCCTCGACGCTGGGCGAGGTGCTCGGCAGCGTGGCGTTGGGCGTCGCGTTCGCGCGCTTCATGCTGGCCTTTCGCGACCACGCCACCTGGGAGGCCGTGCACCGCGGGCGCACGGCACTCCTCGGCGAGTACAACAACCTCGCGAACACCAGCGCGCTGGTGGGCTACGCGGTGATGGCCGCGCTCGCGGCGGCGTGCCACGCGCTGGGCGTCTCGTACGCGTCCGCGGCGGGCTACGGCGTCGCGGCGCTGGGCGCGGCGGCGGTGCCCCTCACGCTCGCGGGCGACGCGCTGCGACGCAAGGGCGACGGTCACTCGTAGCGAATCTCGAGGAGCGTGTGCTCGATGGCGTCGCCGGTGGGCTTCTGCACGGTCACCGTGTCGCCCACGCGGCGCTTCATGAGCACGCGACCGAGGGGCGAGCGCCACGAGATCTTGCCCTCCGAGGGCTCGGTCTCGTCGACGCCGACGATGCGCCACGTGCGGGTGTTTCCGTCTTCGTCTTCGGTGACCACCGTGGCGCCGAAGAACACCTTGTCACCGCTCTGGGTCTTGGGGTCGACGACCTGCACGTTCTTGAGGCGCGACGAGAGAAAGTTGAGCCGCCGATCGATCTCGCGCAGGCGCTTCTTGCCGTAGATGTACTCGGCGTTCTCCGAGCGGTCGCCCTGCGCGGCGGCGTCGGAGACCTCTTGCACGGTCTTGGGCCGCTCGATGCGCGCGAGAAACTCCATCTCGTCGGCGATCTTCTTGAACCCCTCGGGGGTCATGTAGTTGACGTCGTCAATCATCGGGGTGTTCGTGTGCGGTGAGGGTCTCGCGCGCGCGCTCGCGCCACGCGAGGTCGGTGACCGTGGCGAGGTCGACGCGGGCGCCGGTGGAGAAGGGCGGGTGCGGGCCCTCGAGGAGCGCGATGCCCTCGCGCTCGCCCTCGGCGAGCCACCAGAAGCGCGGCGCCGGCGTGTCGAGGGGCCCGAGGTGCGACCACCCCCACGACTCGACCCACAACAGTCGGTCGAGCGTCTGCGCGGCGTCGAGGGGCGCGAAGTCGTAACCCCGCGCGAGGGCGATGAGCGCGGCCTCGTTGGCGCGCACCTCGCGGGCAAACCAGTCGAGCATGGGGACGAAGTGCGCGGGGCCGGCGACGGGCGCGTCGGCGGTCGCGGGCATCGCGACGGCGCCGAGGGCGAAGGCGATCGCGGCGTCGTCCATGAGCGGTACGGCGTGCGGGCACAGGAGCGCGAGCACCTTGCTCAGCGCGCAGGCGCCGTGCGCGCGGTCGCTGAGCGCGTGGGCGAGCGCGGCGACCTGCGCGCGCTGATCGGGCGACGCGTCGGGCCACGCGAGGGCGCCGTCGTCGAGCAGCTCGCACAGCGCCACCCACGCGTCCGATCGCTCCGTGAGCCACTTGCGAAACGTGGGCGAGGGGGCTCGATTGTTGACCATCCAGCTCGTGGGCATGGCCAGCGGCAGGAGCTCGCGAAACCCCACGCCGCGCGCGCGCGCAACGCGGAGGCCGTGCGCCGCGAGGTCGAAGCCGTAGGCGCCCGGCAGCGAGCCGCGCACGTGGAGCTTCTCGGCGCCGTGGAGGATGGTCCAGGGCCCCGCGGGCCGTCGTACCGTGAGTGTCATCGTGGTGGGAGGGCGCTAGCGCAGCGAGTATTCGAAGGTGCCGCGCACGCTGTTGACCGCGTCGGGCCAGGTGGCCTCAAACTGAACCTGGCGCACGTCGGGGGTGGTGCCAGGGTAGATGCGCACGGTCACCTGCCGCGGCGACGCGTCGAAGACCGTCTCGTCGGCGCGCGGCCCCGAGCACCCGACGAGGCGCACCGAAAGCCCATCGGCGCTGGGGACTTCGAAGTCGAACGTGCGCACCATGCCGACCGTCCACGCGGGGTCGGAGAGGGGGCGGCCGAACTCGAGCTGGGCCATCGCCCACCACCGCGCGGCAGGATCGGTGGCGTCGAGGCGCACGCTGGCGCCGCCCCGCGCAGCACGCACCGAGACCGCGGCGCTCGCGAAGCCGCGCACCGCGCCGAGGTTGCCCGCGAGCGAGTCGGACGACGAGGGCGACGGCGTCGCTGCGGGCGCTGCGGGCACAGCCGACCCCTGGGGCGGAGCCGACGCCGTGGTGCCCGCGAGGCCGCCGTTGATCGCGACGCGCCCCGAGCCACCGTAGGCGTTGGCCGCGGGGCGATCGGCATCGCCGCAGCCCGCCATGCACACCGCCGCCGTGAGGAACATCGCGCCCTTCGCGTGCTTCATGCCCACGACAATGCTACGGCCCCGCGCCCGCCACAAGGCGCGCAGAAATGTTCTCGGCGCGAGGCCATCGCTGCGATGCTCGCCGCGAACTTCATGGCAACCCTCGAGCCTCGTGATCGGGTGATCTTCGCCCTCGACGTCGAAGACGAGCTGCGCGCGCGCGCCCTCGTGGCCGCGCTCCGCCCCTACGTGGGCACCTTCAAGGTGGGCCTCGAGCTGCTCATGCGCGGGGGCATGGAGCTCGCGGCGCGCCTCGCGGGGGGCTCCGCCCTCTTCGTCGACGCGAAGCTCCACGACGTGCCCGCCACGGTTTCGCGCAGCGTGCGGCAGATCGTTCGGTCGGGCGCGCCCGTGCGGTACATCACCGTGCACGACGCCGTGCGCGACGCCGTCGACGCGGCCGCGGGCGAGGCGGGCGTGCTGCTGGTCACGGTGCTCACGAGCGTCGACCCGGCGGCGTACGGCGGCCCCGAGGCGCTCACCGCGCGCGTGGTCGAGCGGGCCCTCGCGGCGCAGCGCGACGGCGCCGTCGGGGTGGTGTGCGCGCCCACCGAGGCGCGGGCCGTGCGGGCCGCGGTGGGCGACGGGTTCGAGGTGGTGACCCCCGGCGTGCGTCCGGCGTGGGCGCAGGTGGCCGGCGACGATCAGCGACGCACCGCGACGGCCGCCGAGGCGCTGCGCGAAGGGGCTTCGCGCGTGGTGATCGGGCGCCCCCTGCGCGACGCGCCAGATCCCGCGACGGCCGCCGCGAAGCTCGTCGCCGAGATCGCCGCGCTGGGCGCGTGACGGGAATACCTTGCGCGCGCTTCGGGTTGCCCCACGCTGACGCCATGCACGCAAAACACCTCCTCTCACCGCGTTTCGCGCTCCTCACGTCGTCGCTCGCGCTGTGCCTCGCGGGCGCGCCGGCGGCGCACTCTCAGGTACCGCCGACGGCGCAGCCCGCCGCACCGAGGCCCACGGCGCCGGCCGCGGGGGTGGTGAGCGAGATGCAGCGCCTCAGCGACGGCTTCGTCGACGTGGCCGCCAACGTGCTCCCCGCGGTGGTGAGCATCCGCGTGGAGTCGACGCGCGCCGAGCCCGAGGGGCCCATGGGCCTTCCCTTTCCGTTCCCCTTCGGCGGAGGAGGAGGTGGCGGCGGCGGCGCCGACGTGGTGCGCGGCACGGGGTCGGGCGTGGTGGTGCGCGCCGACGGGGTGATCGTCACGAACAACCACGTCG
>CAISKJ010001616.1 GCA_903885885.1 uncultured delta proteobacterium | reverse complement strand
GAGCGCGCATGCCGTGGCAACCGAGGCAGCCGAAGCCCTGGTGCGTCTCGGGGTTGTAGCGCTGCGCGCCGAGCATCTCGGTCATGCGGGGCCACAGGCGCTGCGTCATGAACACCTGCATCGGATCCTGCGAGGCGAACATCGCGGGGATCGTGGTGGGATCGAGCGGCGCGATGCCGTTGGGCATGTGGAAGTTCACCTCGCGCGCGTTCGCGCCGTGGCACGTGGCGCAGGTAAAGTGCTCGAAGCGGTGCGCGTCGAACTGCTGAAACATCTGGCGCATCTCCGGCATCACCGTGTGCTCCATGTACTCCATCTTCTGGTCGTGATTCATCGAGGCCCAGGCCACCGCGGGGGCCGCGGGGGTCGCGGCGGCGGGCGTCTCGGGGGTCGCGGCGACGGGCGCCGGCTCGGTGGTGGCGACGGGCGTGGTCGTGGTGTTCGACGTGGTCGAGCTCCCGGCGCACGACATGAGTACGGCGATGCAGGCCCAGGCGCAGTGATGCAATTTCATTCGAATATCTCCGCGGTCGGGGAGCGCCGACGATGCGCTACAGGGTCCGCCGCGCCGACGAGGGAAGCACCTTCGACACATCCGATACAAGCCTCGCTCCGCGCAACGCGCCGTTGCCATCGTCGGCCGACCTTAGATCCCCGCGCGGAGCATCACCGACACATCGACGCGCCCGTCGAGGGGCCAGTAGTCCGTCGCCACGTCGAGCCCGCCGAACATCCACGCGAGCGTCAGTTGCGCGCGCACCCCCGCGCGCCGATCGGGCGCCACCCCCACGGGAACGCCCACCCAGGGGATCAGCGCCGCGGGCTTCCACAGGTCGCGCCACGAGTCGATGCGCCACAGGCCGAAGCCCACCCCCACGGCGGGTGTGAGCACCACATTGCCCGCGAAGTCTGCCTCGATCGACGCCGACGCGAGCACCCGTCGCCCGAGGCCAAACTCGTAGCCGAGGCGCGCCCGCGGCCCGTGCGGCGTCGCCGCGCCGAGCCCGAGCGCCACGCCGCCGGGGCGCACGAAGCCCGACCGCGTGCGGTCGAGGCTCATCGACACGCTCCGTGACTCGGGCACCTCCTCGACCTGCGTGCAGGTCATGCCCGCGTCGTGAGTGCGGCAGAGCCCGCGCTGCTCCCAGCCCGCGGTGGGGGCCCACGCGCGGGGCAGGTGCGTCACCAGGTTGGTGCTCCCCGCGGCGGCCCACGAGGCCTCGCGGCACGCCCCCGCGCGCGCGTAGTCGATCGACACGCGCTGCACCTCGTCGAGGCGCTCGGTGAGCAGCGGGTGCAACACCTCGAGCGTCGATCGCGGACGCGTGAGCACCCACGAGCGCCCGCCCTCCATCGAGCGCGCCTGCCGGTCGCGCAGCTCGACCACCACCGACTCGCCGGGCGCGACGACGAGCGCGTCGGTCAGCGCGGCGCCCCGCGCGCGGAGCGCGCCGCCCACGGGCGTCGGAAGCGTGACGGCCACGGGCGCGGCCGTCGGGTTTCGCACCGTGTACCGCGCGACGACGGAGCACTCGGCGCGATCGGCGCGCGTGCGCCCGCAGTCGACCTCGACGGACTCGTGCTCGACGCGCAGCGCGGTGCGGTCGGCGGGGCAGGGGGCCCCGAAGCTGAGGTACACATCGTAGGACCACGCCCACGCCGGGCAGGGCGCGAGGAGCGCGATCCACGCGGCGGTGCGTGAGGCGAGGCGAGCGCGGCGGTTCATGATCGGGGCCGCCATCGTACCCGCATCGCGAGGGCGCGAAGGGGGGGGTAAGCTCCCGCCTTGATGCCCGCCGCCCTCGAAGCGCCTCCCGTGTCGTTCGCGAGCTCCCGCGTGGGCGTGCGCCCCTACGGCATCGCGCGCCTCCTCTCGCGCGCCACCATCGCGTCGCTCATCGCGGGCTGCGCCATCTCGCTCGTGCTCGTGGCCATGTTTCCGGTCGACGCCGCGATGCCCGAGTGGTGCAACCTCTCCCTCGGGCTCCTGTACCTCGCCTCCATGGGCCTCATGGGGAGCGCCATCGTGGCGCACGCCCTCTGCTGGCTCCCGCCGCTCACGGGCGGCAACGTCTCGATCGGGGCGGCGGGCGCGTGGCTCTATCGCGCCTGGGGCTCGCGCTTCGTGCCCCGCGAGAAGATCGAGGCGGGCTGGGCGCTGCGCGACGGCGCGGGCATGCGCATCGAGCTCCAGCTCCGCAACGGCGACGTGCTCTCGGCCGCCGTGGCCACGCCCCACGAGGCCGTCGCGGCGCTCGACGCGGCCGGCGTCGACCCCGCGCACCGCGCCCTCAAGATGCAGCTCGGCAGCGCGCTCGTGAGCCTCGGCATCGTGCTCGCCGCCCTCGTGCCCGCGACCTGCGTCGCCTCGATGATCGCCGTCGCGGCCGAGATGGCGCTGCACCTCGCGAGCGTTGTGACGGGCTTTCTCCTCTTCACCCTCGTGGCCGTGAGCGTTCCCCTCGCGCTGCGGCTCTTCGCGCCGCCCCTCGTCGTCGTGGGGAGCGACGGCGTCTCCGTGCGCACCGGCCGCGCCCCGTGGTTCGTGACCTTCGATCAGGTCGAGCGGGTCACCCTCCGCGCCACCGACATCTTGCTCGTGCTGCGCGACGGGCGCTCGCGCGAGATCAACACCCTCGGCACCAGCGCCTCGCGCCGCGAGGCCCTCTACGAGCGCATCGCCGCGGGCGTCGCCGACGCGCACGGCCCCCGCGACCTCGGCGCCCGACTCACCGCGCTCGACCGCAACGGGCGCACCGTCGAGGCCTGGCGCGCCGCCCTCGCGGAGCTCGCCAGCGCGCGCGACGACTACCGCCGCGCGGTGCTCTCGCGCGACGAAATCGGCGCCGCCCTCGAAGACCCGCACGCCTCGCCCGAACGACGCATCGGCGCGGCCTACGCCCTCGCCGCGGCCGACAAGGCCGACGCGGGCGCCCGCGTGCGCGTGGTGGTCGACACGGTGGCCCACGTGCCGGTGCGCATCGCCCTCGAGCGCGCGGCCGAGGGCGAGATCGACGACGCCGTGGTCACCGCCGCGATCGCCGAACAGGCGCGCGCGGTCTGATCAGAACACCGCGGTGCGCCCGCCGGGGTCGTCGGGGGGCGGCGGGTTCGGGGGCGGCGTGCCGAAGATGGGCACCGGGATGTTCGTACCCGGAATCACGATGCGCATGTCGTCTTCGGGCGGCGTCTGCACGACCTGGCCGCCGTCGCGGCGCGGGCGCTGCGTGTGGGGGCGCGGGGCCTCGGGCGCGGCGGGCGTC
>CAISKJ010001615.1 GCA_903885885.1 uncultured delta proteobacterium | reverse complement strand
TCAGCGAGACCGGCAACACGATGGAGGGTTCCTTCGAGGATGGTGTTACCAGCAACGCTCAGCTGGTACTGAATTTCAGCGTTTTGACGCTCACGGGCACCGTTGACACGATGCGCGACGGGACCAGCGTCGTTGTGACGCTTGGTAGTGTTTCGGATACGGTTGTGCCGGATGCCGACGGATTCTGGACGTACACGGCCGCGAAGGCGTTCACCGCGTCAATCTATACGGCCCGCGCCGCGCGCGACAGTCGTTGACGACGGCGCCGCGCCGGGGCTCTCATCCCGCGCTCATGTCGCGCGCTACCTGGCTCTGTCGCTCCGCGCCGCGGGGTCTCTCGCGCGTGCGGGGGGGCTTCTGATGCGCCGTCTCCGATGGCTCGAGCTCACGCCGTCGTACGCGTGCAACAACCGCTGCGTGGGGTGCTTCTCGGTGATCGAGAACTCGCCCACCATGAGCCCGCGCGAGACGATGGCGAACCTCGCGCACGGTCGCAACCAGGGCGCCGACTGCCTCTGGATCGGCGGCGGCGAGCCCACGCTGCGACGCGAGCTCTTCGCCGTGGCGCGCGAGGCGCGGCGCATGGGCTACACGCGCGTGAAGCTCCAGACCAACGGGATGATGCTCGCCTACCCCGAGTACGTTCGAAAGTGCGTCGAGGCGGGTATCACCGAGGTCAACCTCGCGATCAAGGGCGCGACGGCCGACACGCACGACGCCCTCACGCGCACGCCCGGTTGCCACGCGCTGGTGCTTCAGGCGATGGCCGCGTGCCGCGCGCAGGGCCTCGCGCTCGAGGCCGACGTGCTGGTGTACAAGCGCAACGCGGGCGAGATCCCCGCGATGGTGCGCGCGTACACGCCCCTCGGCATCGAGCGCTACAACCTGTGGATGCTGTCGACGAGCGACGACGCGTCGCCCGAGGTGCGCGACGAGGCGCCGCGCATCGCCGACGTGATGCCCTTCATCGTCGAGGCGATGGACCTCGGGCTCTCGGCGCGCGCCGACTTCATCACCTCGCTGCACACGCCCGCGTGCACGGTGCCCGCGAGCCACCGCGCGTGCCTCTTCTCGGCGAGCGCGCTCGACCTGCTCGTCACGAACCCGGGCGGCCACCGCTTTCGCCTCGAGACGTCGCCGCTCGAGGGCGGCCTCTACCCCGAGGGGTGCGCGTCATGCAGCCTGCGCGACCGCTGCGGCGGCGTGCGCGCCGACTACGCGAAGCTGCACGGAACGCTGGAATTCAAGCCGGTTTAGTACTTCGCGTCGAGGTCGACGAGGCCCGTCACGGCGAGGCCCGCTTCGAGGCGCGCGATCTTCTCGGCCACCTGCGCCACGCAGCGCTCGGGCACCGAGATCGCCGCCACGTGGGGCGTCACGGTCACCCGCGGGTGGCGCCACAGGGGGCTCTCGTCGGCGATGGGCTCGTGACGAAACACGTCGAGCGTGGCGCCTTCGAGGTGTCCCTCGTCGAGCAGCGCCACGAGGTCTTCTTCGACGAGGTGCTTGCCGCGCGCCACGTTCACCAGCGCCGCGCCGCGCGGGAGCAGCGAGAGCACGCGGCGGTCGAGCAGCGACTCGGTGGAGGGCGTGAGGGGCAGCATGTCGACGAGCAGCTCGCACGGCGCGAGAAACGCCGCGAGCTCGCCCTCTCCCGCGAAGGCGCGCACGCCCTCGACGGCGCGAGCCCTGCGCGACCACCCGCGCACGGTGTAGCCGAAGTCGGCGAGCGCGCGCGCGACGGCGCCCCCGAGCACGCCGAGGCCCATCACCCCCACCACGAGGTCGGCGCGCGGGCGCGCGTCGTGGCGCTGCCAGCGGCGAGCCGTCTGCTGCGCGGCGTAGGTGCTCCAGCGCCGATGCTTCATCAGGGCCGCGAGCAGGGCGTACTCGATCATCTGGTCGGCCATGCCCGCGTCTTCGATGCGCACCACCGCGGTGCCGCGGAGGGCGCCCATCACGGGCACCAGGTGGTCGACCCCCGCGCCGAGCGAGAACACCGCGCGCAGGTCGGACTGCTCGGCGAACATCGCGAGCGGCGGGGCCCACACGGCCGCGTAGTCGGCCCGCGCGTCGGTGGGCCACGAGAGCACCGTCGCGCTCGGCAGGTGCCGCGCGAAGGCCTCGCGCCATGGGGCCACGTCCCATCCGCCCGCGTAGAGAATGATCTTCAAGGGCCTCATCGGGCCGACCGTACCACCCTCCGCGGGCCTACAAGGGCAGCGGTTCGAGGCGGTCGAGGAGGGCGCCCAGCGAGGGGCTCACGGGGGCGCGCGCGCCGTCGGCGGCTTCGAGAAACACCGCGCCCGTCGCGGCCTCGACCACCACGCGGCGGCCGTCGTGGAGCACGGCGACGGGCGCGGCCGCGGAGCCGCGGTTCTGCTCCGCG
>CAISKJ010001614.1 GCA_903885885.1 uncultured delta proteobacterium | reverse complement strand
CGAGCGCCACGCGCACGGTCACGACGCCGCTCGCGTACTCGCCCGGCAGAAAGAGCGGTGGCGTCACGGCGGTGCCGTCAGACTGTGGTGTAAAGCGCTGCGCGAAGGCGTTGTAGCTCACGCGGTCGCCGGCCTCGTTGAACACGTCGGTGCGTTGTTGCACGCAGGTCTGCCCGCCGCCCCCGACGATGCGCAGCGCGAGCACCAGCATCGGCGCGCCCTGGCCCCCAAAGACCACGCGCACCGTGTCGCCCTCGGCGAGGGGCGCGAAGGCGCCCGCGTCTTCGAGGGGAAACTGGCTGGCCGCGCCCAGCTCGATGGCGCGCACCGGCGCCGCCGTCGCCGCGCCGCACGAGGCTCCGACGCTGCCCGGGGCCGCGGGGCTGATCACCTCGAAGAAGCCCTCGGAGCCGCACTGGCAGAGCCCAAGCGCGAACGCGAGCCACCCCACCCCGCGCACTACACCAGACCCACGTAGAGGTGCTGCACGTCGTCGTCGCTGTCGAGGAGCTCGAGAAAGGCCTCGACCTCGGCGCGCTTCGCCTCGTCGTCGATGGCGACGGGGTTCTTCGCCTTCCAGATGAGCTTCGCCGACGACACCGTCCACTTGCGCTCGCCGAGGGCCTTGGCCACCACGTCGACGTCGCCGGGCTCGGTGATGAACAGCGTCGCGCCGTCGTCGCCGGCCTCGAGGTCTTGCGCGCCCGCCTCGATGGCGGCCTCCTCGGGGTCGACCTTCGCGTCCGGCGGCGTGGCCTCGACGGCGCCGAGGCGCGCGAAATCCCACGAGACGGCGCCCGAGGCCGCGATCTGCCCCTTGCGAAACTTCACCTTGATGTTGGCCGACGTGCGATTGCGGTTCTCGGTGAGGCACTCGACGATCACCGGCACCTGGTAGGGCGCGAAGCCCTCGTAGGTCACCGTGTCGAACACCACGGCCTCATCGAGCAGGCCGGCGCCCTTCTTGATGGCGCGCTCCATGGTGTCTTTGGTCATCGAGGCCTTGCGCGCGGCGTCGACCGCCATGCGCAGCCGCGGGTTCATCGCGGGGTCGGCGCCGTCGCGCGCGGCGATCATGAGTTCTCGCGAGAGGCGGGTCATCACGCGACCCTTGGCGTTGGCCGCGGCCTCGCGACCCTTCTGCTTCCACTGTGCGCCCATAGGTGTCCGCGGATATCACCGTTGCTCGCCACGCGCGAGGGTCGAGTGCTACGAACGCCCCAACGCCCCCCACCGCAGCAAACCGGCGCGCGTGAGCGCGCCTGGCCACCGCAGCAATCCAGCGCGCCTGGCCACCAGCCCCCGATGACGCCCGTCGCCCAAATGACAAAGCGCTCGATCGAATCTACGGCAGTGCCGCATCTTCGCGAGCGCCCGGTCGGCGTGAGAGTGTGTGCGAGAAGCTCAGCCCGCGGCGGCGGGCTTGCGCGCGGCGCGCGTGGACTTCTTCTCCGCGGCCTTGCCCGCGGTGGCGATGCGCTCTGCGCGCGCGGTCGCTGCCTTGCGCAGACGGCCCTTCAACTTCGCCTGCGACTTGCGGCGGCGCATCTTGCCCGAGTTGCGGCGGTCGCCATTGCCCATGAGAATTCTCCGGTAAATTGAGGTGACGGTGTCAGTACTGACGGGCATGCAAACCCGTAGGGGCGGAGGCGGTACCATCACCGTGCGACACCTGTCAACACGTCGCGCACTCCTCGTGGCGTTGTGGCTCGTCGCAGCGCCCTCCCTCGCCGCACCGCGGCCTCCCGTCGACCCCGTCGCGGTGGCCCTCACGCTGCCCTCCCGCGCGCGCGTCACGTCGGGCTTTCTGCGCCCGCACCTCGACCGCACGCGCGCCCTCGTGGGCGCCGACCGCGCACGCGCCCCCGACGGCCTCGCGCTCACCGGGCGCGGCGTGGTGATCGGCCTCGTCGATTCGGGCGTCGACCTCGCGCACCCCGACCTGCGCGCCCCCGATGGCGCCACCCGCGTCGCGTGGATGCTCGACTACGCGTCCCCTCCCCTCGGGCGCTACCCCGCCCTCGAAGCCCGCTTCGCCGTCGACACGCCCCTCGGACGCCGCGGCGCCGTGCTCTCTCGCGCCGACCTCGACGCGCGCCTTCGCGCCGGCACCGCCCCGGGCGACGTGATCGGCCACGGCACGCACGCGCTCTCCATCGCGCTCGGCGACGACCCCGCGCAGCGCTACGTGGGCATGGCGCCCGGGGCCACCGCGGTGGTGGTGCGCGCCTCGCTCCGCGCCGACCGCGCCGCGGTGCCCGAGGCGCTCGCCGCGCTCGGAGCCGAGTTCGTCTTCGACCGCGCCGACGCGCTCACCATGCCCGCGGTGGTCACGCTCTCGCTGGGCACGCACCGCGGCGCGCACGACGGCGACGGCGCGCTCGAGCGCTCCCTCGCGCGCCTCACCGACGACGGGCGCACGCCCGCGCGCGCCATCGTGACGTCTGCGGGCAACGG
>CAISKJ010001613.1 GCA_903885885.1 uncultured delta proteobacterium | reverse complement strand
CTGGCGGCGCGGCGGTGCTCGGTGCGATCATCGCGGGTGTGATCGTCGCGACCACCAGCGGCCCGCGCGCGCTCTACACCCCATCGTGGACGCGCGCCCTCGAGCAGCCCGCGGTGACGCCGTGAGCCCGCGACGCCGCGCCGCGCGCGCCCTCCTCGCCGCCTCCGTGGCCCTCGCGACGGCCCGCTGCACCACCGACGATCCCACCGAGCTCGTGATCGTGGTGAGCACGAACCTCCGCCCCGGCGCCGACCTGCGCGCGGTCACCCTCACCGCCTGGCGCGAAGGCGCGTCGGCCCCGGTGCTCGCGCCGCTGCGCTACGCCATCGCGCGCGACGACGGCGGCGCGCCTGCGGGTGGCATCGACGCGGGCACGATGCTCTTTCGCATGCCCGGCGAGGTGTCGATCGTCGCGGCCGACCCGAGCGACACGCGCGCGCTGCACATCACCGCCGAGGCCGACCTCGGGAGCCCCGACGACAACTTCACGCAAGAGGCCATCGTACATTTCAGGCCCCACGAGCTCGTCTACCTCGACATGTTTCTCCCGCAGCGCTGCGGCTTTCCCGTCAACCGCCTCTGCGGGCAGGGGACGGTGTGCGGCGCCACGGGCTGCGAGCCCATCGTGCGCGACCCGCCGCTCACCACGCGCCCGACGCCGCGCGACGTGCCCCTCGTCGACGCGCCCGACGCCGCGACGGACCTCGGCGCCGACGCCGCGCCCGACGTCGCCCGTGACGTCCCCCTCGACGTCGCCCTCGACGTCGCGCCCGACGCGGCGTGCCCGACGATGACCGCGCCGCGGCTCCTCGCGCCGCTGTCGGGCTCGGTGATCACGACCGACGGCGCGACCCTCGAATGGACGCTCCCCGACGGAGCGGGCTACACCGAGTTCGACATCTGCCTCGACCCTGCGTGTCGCACCGTGCACACGCGCAACCCCGGCACCCCCGCCGCGGGGCCGGGGAGGCCCGTGACGGGCAACGGTCCGCTGAGCTTTCCGCCGGGCACCTACTACTGGCGCGCGCGGGCCTTCTACGGCACCTGCACGGGCCCCGACTCGCCCATCTGGGAGGTCGTTTTTCCGCCGCGCCCCGCACGCTCCGACGCCGGGCCCGCGCGCGCGAACACCGCGTGGGGCGCGGTGCCGGACTTCAACCGCGACGGTTTCGCCGACCTGATCATCGGCACGCCCGCGCTGACCGCAGGCGCCGTCGCCGGCCGCGTCGACGTGTACGCCGGCTCGGCCGCAGGCATCGCCACGCCGTCGTCGCCCACGCTCACCCTCGCGCCGCCCGCCGACCTCACCGGCGCGGCCACGGGCGCCTTTGGCACCAGCGTCGCGGGGGCCGGTGACGTCAACGGCGATGGGTTTCCCGACGCGGTGGTCGGCGCGCGCACCAACCGCTTCTACGTCTTTCTCGGCGGCCCGACGGGCCTCGCGGCGACGCCCGCGGCGACGGTCGTCAACGCCTCGCTCATCGGCTTCGGCTCGCTGGCCGTGGGCGTCGGCGACGTCGACCACGACGGCTACGGCGACCTCGCCGTGACGGCCGCCGACGCGCGCACCGTGCTGGTGTACTACGGCGCGCCCGACCTCGCCGCGATGCGCGTGACGCCGTACACCCTCGCCGACGGCGTGCACGCCTTCGGCGCCACCGCCGCGCCCGGAGGCGACCTCGACGGCGATCGGTACGCCGATGTAGTCGTGGGCGCGCCGGGCCTCGCGGGCAACCTGGGCCAGGTGTACGTGCTCTGGGGCGGCTCCGCCGGGGCGAGCGCGCCGGTGTCCCTCGACCCGCCCGCGGCGCTGCTCTCGCAGGCCTTCGGGGCCTCCGTCGCGGCCGGCGACGTCAACGGCGACGGCTACGCCGACCTCGCCGTGGGCGACCCCTTCAACGGCCGCGTGACGTTCTACCGCGGCGGCCCGTCGCGCGCGTTCGCGTACCTCGGCCGCACGAGCCCTACCCTCGCGATGGTGCCGCGCTTCGGCGTCGCGCTCGCCTGCGCGGGCGACCTCGACGGCGACACCTTCGCCGATTTTCTCGTCGGGTCGCCGCAGGCCAACATGGCCCACGCCCTCTTCGGCCACGCCGACGGGGGCTTCGTGATCGAGGCGACGCCCTTCCCGATGGGCGTCACGGGGGTCGGCGTTCGGCGCCGCGGTGGCGGGCTTCGGCGACCTCGACAACGACGGCCTCAGCGACGCCGTGGTGTCGGCCGCGAGCTACACCGACGGGAGCCTCTCGGCGGTCACCGTGTACCGCACCCGAAGCGCCGCCGACTGGCACACGGCCACGGTCAGCGCGTCTCCGATCGCGATCCCTGGCCCGACGCCGCGCGTGAGCTCCTTCGGTCGCTCGCTCGGCGGGGGCCGCTAGCCACGAGCGATGAAGTCGAAGCTTTCTCTCCTTGCCCTGGCGGGCTTCTCTGCGGTCGCGCGCGCCGCGTCGGCGCAGCCCATGGCCGACGCGGGCGAGCCCTTCGGGGTGCTCCCCCTCGTCGACGAGGTCGACCCCACCGCGAGCGGCGAAGCCCACGAGCGCCTCGAGAGCCCCGCGGGCGCGTCGCGCGTCGAGACCATCCTCGGGAGCCCGGCGCGCGTGCTCCCTCCGTCGGTCGACGGCGCGCGGGCAGTGGCGTACCGCGTGGGCGCGGGCCGCGGGCTCGTGGCAGGCCGCGCGTACCTCCTCGTGGTCGACTACCCCGACGATGGCGCGCGCACGCTCACCATCTTGAACCGCGGCGCCGACCAGACGCGCACCGTGGCCACGGGCACCGCGATCGGCGACTACCGCGAGCAGTACGCCTACCCCAACCCCGAGTCGCTGCGGTACCCGACCTCGAACCGCTGGCGCCAGTACCGCGTGCTCTTCTACCTGCACGACGCGTTTCAGGGCATCGCGGCGGCGCGCGGCGAAGACGCCCTGCGCAGGCCCGACACGCCCGCCACGGGCTTCTGGGTGGCGCTCGGACAGTTTGGCGCGCGCGGCAACCCCCGCGAGCTCGGGGCCGCCTTCGGGCGCATCCGGCTCTTCGAAGTGCCCACGCCCGAGCGCCTCGACCTCGCGGTGCGGTATCCCCCGGCGCCCCTCCCGCGGCGTCACACGTTCTGGCGCGAAGAGATGAGCGACGGCACCGCGGTGTGCCTCTCGGGCAACGCGCCCGCCACGTGTCCGCGCGCCACCAACGACCCCGCCACGTGGCTCGAGTACAAGATGCGCCTCGCGCGCTTTCTCGGCGTAAACACCTTCGCCAAAGACCTTCTGGAGTTCGGCTACAACCAGGGGTGGGACAGCGCCCCGCACTGCGGCGACCGCTGGTACACGCCGTCGCGGCTCTCGTCGCTGTGGGGCGACGCGGTCGACCGCGCCACGCGCTACGGCCTCGACGTGCTGCCCTACTACGAGTACGCGGGCTCCCTCGGGTACGCGACGCCGGGCGCCACCGAGTGTCCGTCGACCGACGCGGCGGGCCACGCGTTCTGCGCCGCGGCCCTCGACGCGCGCTACCGCTGCGAGACCGAGTACCTCCCCGCGGGCGTCACGCGGCGGCGCTGCGCGCTCCCCACGTACGGGTACCAGCACCACTGCCACCCGCTGTCGGAGCGCGACCAGTACACGGGCTTCTGGTGGCTCGAGGGGTACTGCGCCGACGTCACCGACCCCGCCGCGCTCACCGACGTGCGCGACCTCCTCGACGCCACGGTGCTGCGCTATCGCAGCCGCGCGCACTTCGTGGGGGCGTGGTTTCGCACGCGCTTCAACGCGCTCCCCATGAGCTTCGCCACGGAGACGCTCGCGCGCTTCTCGACGGAAGACTACGGCGGGCGCCCCGTGACGCGCGCCGACCTGCGCGGCGACGCGGCCCTCCTCGGGCGCTACTACCGCTGGTGGTTCGCGAAGCGCAGGGCGTTTCTCGTGGCGATGCGCGACTACCTGCGCGCCAACGGCGTCGACGACGCGACCGTTCTCTTCACGCCCTACCACCACGAGGGCCTCATGGCCCGCTTCACCATGGACCGCGTCGCCACCGACGACGTCGCCGGGTGGAACACCTTCACCAGCACGCCGGGCCCCACGCAGTGGCGCTTCCCTCCGGTGCTGTGGGACGACTTCGTGGCCGACGACCGCTTCGGCCGCTCGATCACCGAGCTCACGCCCGCGCAGGGCCTCGAGCAGTCGGGCTACGCCTGGGCCGGCGAGGAGCTGCACAGCGCGCCGCCCGCCGACCCCGAGTCCTACGCGAGCACCGCGGGCGTGGCCGTGACGGCTCCCTTCGGGCCGCTCTTCTCGCTCGCGAGCAGCTCGCTCCTGCAGCGCTTCCGCGGCCCCAGCGGGCTCGCGATGATCCGCCACTATCCCCTCAACGAAGACGACGGCACGGGCAACGAGGCCGCCGATCGGGCCCACGGGTCGTACAACGCCTGGCCCATGAGCGGGCGCTTCGGGTACTTCGTGAGCGACGTCGACCGCGGCGGCGACCACACCATGCTCGCCGAGGCGCGCGCG
>CAISKJ010001612.1 GCA_903885885.1 uncultured delta proteobacterium | reverse complement strand
CGGCGCCGACCCCCGCGCGCGGGGCCCCGACGGCGCGACGGCCTACGAGGTGGCGCGCCGCGCCTACCGCGAGGCGAAGCGCGACGACGCGCGCATGGTGATGCACGCGCTCGACGCCGTGGGCGCAGGGCCCGTCGAGGCGCCCCCGGCAGCCGCGATCGGCGTCGCCGCGATCGCCGTCGGTGCGACCGTGCGCCACGCGAAGTTCGGCGACGGCAAGGTCGTCGCGATGAGCGGGAGCGGCGACGACCAGAAGGTCACCGTCGAGTTCGCCGCGGCGGGATCGAAGACCCTGCTCGCGCGCTTCGTGGCCGCGGCGCGCGGCGACTGAGTCGCTTCCTCTCCGGTTGGAGAGGGGTGGTACCGTCGCGCCATGGCGACCGACACGACGCAGCGCCGACGCCCGCAGGTGCTGCTCCAGTTCGTGGGCAATCAGCACAACGACCCGGCGCACGGCGACGCGCGCCCCGGGCTCCGCGTCGCGCGCATGCGCGAGCTCGGGCCGCTGGCGCAGGTGTTTCTCCTCCGCACGGGCGGCGACGCGACCGCCGAGGCCTTCTCCGAGTCGCTCGCGCGCGACCTCGGCAAGGAGCGCCGCGGCGGCCTCAAGGTCTCGCAGCGCCCCATCGACGCGGGCACCCCGCCCGACCCCACCACGCAGCGCAACGTGCGGGCGCCCGTCGAAGACTTCGCCGAGGCCCTCGCCACGGTGACCTTCGGCGCGCGCTTCGACGAGGTCGACTTCGTCGTCTCGGCGGTCACCGGCACCCCCGCCCAGTGGACCTGCCTCGTCGACGCCCTCGACGCCCGCGGTGCGCGCATCGCCCTGGTCTGGGAGCGCCCGGACGAGAGCCTCTCCATCTGGAGAGCGCCCGACGCCCTGCGCGGCAGCGAGCCCGAGCTGCGCCTCCTCGAGCGCGCCCCCGCCGCGTGGAACGTGCTCCTCACGGGCCCCACCGGCGCGGGCAAGACGGCGACGGCCCGCAGGCTCCACAACGGGTGGAAGGACCACCTGCGCCGCGGCGGCGACTTCGTGGCCGTGAACGCCGGCGCCCTGCCGCCGCAGCTCCTGCAGTCCGAGCTCTTCGGCCACGCGCGGGGCGCGTTCACCGGCGCCGATCGCGCGCGCCCGGGGGCGTTCGTCCGGGCCCACCAGGGGACGCTCTTCCTCGACGAGATCGGCGACCTCCCGCTCGACCTCCAGGTGCAGCTTCTCACGGCCCTCGACGTCGACGCCGCGCGCTGCCGCACGGTGACCCCCGTCGGCGCCGACAAGCCCGAGACCGTCGACGTGCGCGTGGTCTTCGGCACCAACCAGGACCTCGACGCCATGGCGGGCGATCGGCGCTTTCGCCTCGACCTGCTCGGGCGCATCTCGACCCACCACGTGCGGCTCCCGGGCCTGGCCGCCGTGCGGCACCGCATCGCGGGCGCCTACGTGCACCACCTCGAGGCGCTGTCGCCGCTGTATCCGTCGGGCGACAAGCGCGGCGTGCGCTTCGCGTTCGAGGGCGCCGCCCGTCGTCGGCTCCTCGACTTCGCCCTCTCGCCGTCGAGCCCGTGGCTCTGGAACCACCGCGACGTGCAGCAGTCCGCCGAGCGCCTCGCGATGCGCGCCTGGCGCGGCGCCGCGGGTCGGCGCGACGAGGCCCCGCGCAAGGCGACCATCACCCTGGCCCACGTCGAGGCCGAGCTCGCCGAGCTCACCGCGCGCTGGCGCGCCCTCGCGCCCGACCCCGGCGACCGCGACGAGGCGTGGCTCCGCGTCGCGTCGCGGCTCCGCCCCGGCGAGTGGGAGCGGCTCTCCATGGTCGAGCGCTGGGAGCTGCGCTACCTGCTCGAGGCCCGCGACGCCAGCGCCAACAACGCCGAGGCGTGGCGACGCATCGGCGAGCAGAACCTCCTCGAGGGCGCGGCGGACCCGGCGTCGCAGCGCAACCCGAGCAACGCGTTCAACAAGCGCTGGCAGCGCTACGCCCACCGGCTGCGCCCGTAGCGACCCTCACCAGACGGAGAGCCCGTGCTCTCGAAGCGGTGATCGAGCACTCTCACGGCCCGCAAATCCACGCGAAAGCGCATCGGTCTGCGCGTGGCACCGGGGCTGCACTGTCTCGTTTGCCTGCGAGCGGGGCGCCGATGGGTGGCGCGCCCGACCGCCGGGGCTTCGACACGGGAGCGGCAACGATGGGCACGTCGTACGGGATTCGTCGGTCTGCGCGGTCAACGGTTGCCGGTGCGTTCGAGGGAGACCCCTGGGAGCCCGTCGCGGCCGCCATCCGCGGGGCGTCGTCGCCGTGGTCGTGCGCGGCCTTCGGCAGGCTCTACGAGCTCGCCCTCGCGGAGGGAGTCCGGGTGCTGGGCACGTTCCGCGACCTCGACGAGGCGCGCCGCGTCGACCTCGCGCTCGAGACCCTCGTGGCGAAGCGCCGCGAGATCGCCGAGGCCGACCGCCCGCGGGCGTTCTTTCGCACGGTGCTCTACCGCGACGCGGTGTCGTGGCGACGCAGCGGCCGCGCCCGCCTCGCCACCGAGGCCGATGCCTTGGAGGGGTGCGCGCACACGGCGGGCCCCTGCGACGCTGTGGAGTGCGGCGCGCTCCACCGCCTCGACGCCCGCGCCGCCCTCGCGCGCATGAACGACCGACAGCGCGCGATGCTCGTCGCCGACGCCGAGGGGCACTCCCGCGACGAGATCGCGCGCGCCCACGAGACCACGCGGGCCAATGTAGACCAGGTGCTCTCCCGCGCGCGCCGGAGCGCAGGGCTCGGCGCGTGAGCGGCGGGAGACCCGCCGAGAGACCTGTCAGACGCCGCGGGGGCGATGCGTCTTCCCCCGCCGAGTTCGCGCCCCGAGCCCATCGCAACGACCCACTCGATCGCTCACGCTGCAACCGCAAAACGCTGGATCACCCCATGGAAAACACCCTCGCTCATGATTCCGTCGACCTCGCTCCCGAGATTCGCGCGAGCCTCGGGGCGAAGCTCGAGAGGCTCCTTCATCGCCCGCTCATCGCCCGCGTCGTCGGCGCTCCCGCTGCCGTGAGCGAGCCCATGCAGGTCGGCACTCCCGCGGTATTTCTCGCGTTGGCGAGCGCGATGGAGGCCCTCCCGTCGCCGCGCGACGCGTGGTGCGAGGATCCCAGCGACGGCACCTGCCGCGTGCGCATCGCGATTGACTACGATGACGCGTGGCGCGGGTACGAGCGAGAGATCTGCGAGACGGTGAACAACGCCGTCGAGAGCCCGATCACCCTCCTCACCGATGCACAACGAACCCTTCTGGAGCGGTCGCCGCGCGAGTTCCTCGCGCTCGATCCGCGCCCCGAGAGCGTCGAGCTCGTAGCCTTCGAGGTCGAAAGGGTGGGCGGCGTCGAACGGATCGTCGCGCTGAGGCTCGCCGCGCCGCCGGAGTCGCGCGCGCACATCCGCCACATCGCTGTGGTACCGAACCTCGTTCCGCTGGAGCGTCAGCTCGACGCCCTTCGAAGCGCAGAGGCCGCGACCGACGACAGCCCCATCGGGCCCCTCCGCGCGCTCATCGGCCTCGCAGGCGCTGCGACGCTCGCCGCGGCGCCGGTGGCGGAGAGCGTCGACGTTTCGTTCCTCGACGAGCGCCTCGACGAGCATCAGCGTGACTGCGTGCGCAAGGCCACGAGCACGCCGCACTTCGCCGTGATCGAGGGGCCGCCAGGCTCGGGCAAGACCACGGTCATCACGGCGATCATTCGGCGTTACCTCGCGCGCGGCGAGCAGGTGCTCGTCGTGTCGCCGACGCACGTCGCCGTCGACAACGTGGTCGAGAAGCTGGTCGCGCCGCCCGCCAACGGCGGCGATCGCATGGAGCTGCACACCCTGCCGGTGCGCTTCGCGGCGCGCGCTCACAAGCTCTCGCCGGTGGCGCAGGAGTACTGGCTCGGGGCCAAGAAGCAGCGTCGGGGCGCGACGATCGCGCGAAGGGTTGAGCGCCGACTCTGCGCGGCCCTGCCGGTCGCGGAGCGCCTCTTCGCCCTCGAAGACAAGGAGGCGAGCGGTCGCGCGCCGCTCTCCGCCGCGATCGCCGCGGTCGAGACGGTGATCTGCGGCACGCCCATCGGGATCCTCTCGCACGAGGCCGTGAAGCGCGCGCCCGCGGGGGCCTTCGGCGTGCTCATCGTCGATGAGGTTTCGAAGATGACCCTGCCCGAGTTTCTCGCCGTCGCCGTCAAGGCGCGCCGGTGGGTCGTGGTGGGCGATCCTGCGCAGCTTCCGCCGTTCAACAACAGCGAGGAGAACGGCGTCACGCTCGACAGCCTGACGCCCCCGGTCGTCGAACTGGCGTGTTCGGTGGGCGCGCTGCTCGAGCGCACGAAGCCCGCGCTGCGACGGGACGAGAGCCTGGTCGTCGCCGCCGCGTCGCCGGGCCTCGCCGCCGCCGCGATCCGCGCTCACCTCGAGGCCGTTCTGCCCATGGACGCTCCCGCTGTGGGCGTGTACGACTCCACCGGGAGGGCCGCTGGCGTCGTCGTGTGCGCGCGCGAGGACGTCGAGGGTGCCTGCGCGGCGATCACGGATGCACGGTCTCGAGGCGTCGGCGCGGCCGGCGTGCGCGTGCTCGTCGAGCGCGGCCTCACGGTGCCGCGCCCCTCGTTCGCGAGCGGGCGGCGCTTCGTGGAGCCGAAGGACCGGGCCTCCGCCGCGATCTTCGAGACCGCGTTCAACGTGTATCACGCCCAGCCGTGGGCCCGTCGGAGCGCGCAGCGGCTGCGGTTTCTGGGCTTCCGCAACGGGCTCCAGAAGTCGCTCCCGTCGCCGGCCGTGCTCTCCATCGCGAGCGGGGGCTTCGACACGCGCGACGCCGCCGACGAGGCCCGAGGCGCGGTCGTCGACGCCTTCGCAACGCGCTTCGCGGTCAATGCGATCTCTGTCTACGACTGGCTCACGGGGATCTCCACGGCGGACTTCGACGTGTCGCCGCTCCGCGAGCTCGCACGGCTCGCGCGACCGGCCCTCCAAGAAGCCGTGCGGCCCCACGTGGGAAAGCTTGCGAAGCAGTATCGGATGCACGCGTCGCTCTCGCGCGTTCCGCGGCGGCTCTTCTACTTTGATCGCGCGCTCGTCGACGGCCGTCACGACGAGCAGCCGGGGTGCCGCGTGAGGACCGTCCCGGTCGAAGCGGACGGCCCTGAGGGGGAGTCGAACGCCCGAGAGGTCGAGGCGATCGCGACGCTCATCGGGCAGGCGATGCGGGGCAGCGGCGCGAGCGTGCCGGCGGCAGAGATCATGGTGATCACGCCCTATCGGGAGCAGGAGGCACGGCTCCGCGAGAAGCTCGGCGCGCTGGCGAACGTGGAGGTGTGCACGCTCGATCGCTGCCAGGGCCGCGAGGCCGACTACGTCTTCATCTCGCTCGTGCGGAGCCGCGCGACCCCCTTCTTCGACATGCCCAGGCGCTGGAACGTGGCGCTGACCCGCGCGAAGGAGGGCCTCTTCCTGGTGGGTGACATCGAGGCGTACCTCCGCGAGGCGGCGGACGCGCGACGCGACATGACGCGCGCGAAGCCCGGTGAAACGCGGCCGCAGATGAGCCTTCTCGCGCGCATTCTCGAGGCCTACGACCGCGAGATCCGAGCGAGTCGGATGGGGGCGACGAATCTCGGTTAGAGCCCGCGGGTCTACCGCGGAGGAAGGGAAAAGGTGCTGTGATGATGAGCGAAGTGCACGCGCGAGGCGGTGCGGGGGGCAACGAACGGGAGGCGCGCCCGTCTCGTGAGGAGATCGAGCGACTCTGCCTGGCGTACGCGCTCGAAGCGGGGGGCTGCACCGTCGGCGATCTGGCCGAGCGGCTCGGCCTCGCGCGCGAGCTCGGGACCGCCGTCGAGCACGCGATCGCACCGCTCGTGGCGGAGGGACACCTCGCCGTGAACGACCATGGGGTCTCGCTCACCCGGAGCGGCGGCGACTGGCTTCAGCGAAGGCTCACAGCGCTCGGGTGTCAATGATCGCACCCGGTGAGGGACCCGCACACCCATCAGGCGCGTCGCGCGTTCGGCCGTAGACAGGCCTCGACTCCGAGGCGTTGCGCTATGTTCGCCGCGCGATGACTCCCACGTCTAGCGGTCACGAGGGCGCGAACCTCGACACACTCTGGCGCGAGCACCTCCTCGCGATCGAGGCGCAGGCGCTCGACGACCTCTCGCGCGCGGGCAGCTCGGAGGTGGTCTTCGTGCGCCAGCCGCGGCCCGCGCTTGCGTGGGAGCTGCTCGACGCGCTCGAGGCGCGCGCCCTCGCCGAGGGCTTCGTCACGGCCCGCGTCACGGTGCTCGCGGATCAGGCCTTCGACTCCTTCGACGGGCTCGTTCGGGCCCTCGCGCGCAACCTGTGTGCGCCGGGGGCGCCCGCGAAGCGACGGGGCGTGGTGGCCCTCCTCGATCAGTTCGCCGCGAAGCACGAGCGCAGCCGCGACGCCCTCGCGGCTTTCGACAAGGGCGCCCGGTCGCTCCACGCGAGCGGCGACCTCTTCGAACTCGCGCGCGCCTACCTCGACGCCAAGAAGAAGCCCTCGCAGGAGGCGCGGCGCATCGAGGCGTG
>CAISKJ010001611.1 GCA_903885885.1 uncultured delta proteobacterium | reverse complement strand
CGCGGACCGCGCGCGCACCGCGCCCGAGGCCGCGGCCCCGGCGGCCCCGCCGCGCGACCGCAGCGCCAACCCGCGCATGCCCGCGCTGCCCCACAAGCGATCGTCGATGTCGCGCCGCGGAGGCGCATGAGCGACGCGCGCGACGAGCTCCTCGCGCTCCTGCGGCGCGACGCGTACCGCGAGGGGCGCTTTCGCCTCGCCTCGGGCAAGGAGAGCGATTTCTTCATCGACTGCAAGCGCGTGATGCTCACCGCCGAGGGCCACCGGCGCATCGGCGCGGTGCTCTGCGACGCGGTCGCGGCCCTCGCGGCGAGCGCGCCCGTGCACGCGGTGGCGGGCGTGGCGCTCGGCGGCTGCCCCCTCGCGAGCGCGGTGTCGCTCACGTCGTCGCTGCGCGCCGTGGGCCCCGACGGCCGCGGGTGGAACGCCCTCTACGTTCGCAAGGAGCCCAAGGACCACGGCACGGCGAAGCGCGTCGAGGGCTTCTCGTCGGCGGGCCCCGCGGTGGTGCTCCTCGAAGACGTGCTCACCACCGGCGGGAGCTCGCTCGCAGCCATCGGTGCGCTGCGCGCCGAGGGCTTCGAAGTGTCGCGGGTCATCGCGCTGGTCGACCGCGCCGAGGGGGCCATCGCAGCGCTCGCGGCGGCGGGCGTCACGGCGAAGGCGCTCTTTCACCGCGGCGATTTCGTGCGGTAGGCGATGGGTGCGCGCGCGCTCGCTGCGGTGTTGGCGATGGGGGCCGCGCTCGGCTGCGCAGGCCCCATGGTGAGCCTCGCGCGCGGCCCGCGCACGTACACCGCCGAGGCCTACCCCGAGGCCCTCACCCGGTGGACGCGCGAGGGCCGGGCCTTCACCCTCCGCGGGTTTCTCGACGACCAGCTCGCGGTCACGGCCACCTACGAGAGCTGGGATTTTCGCTGGGCCTACGCCACCCGCTACGCGGCCGATTTTCACCTCACGAGCGATGACCGCACGCGCATCTTGCGGGCCTCGCTCGACGCGGCCGACCGCGAGCACGAGTTCTACGTGGCCCTCTCGGTGCCCACGCGCCGCTGGGGCGACCTCGCGAGCCCGACGGCCGCGTGGCGCGTGATGCTCGTGAACGACCGACAGCAGGAGGTGCTGCCCCTCGCCATCGAGCCCGTGCGCCAGCCGGGGGCCCTCGAGCGCACCTACTTCCCGTACACCACGGTGTGGCGCCAGGTGTTTCGCATCCGCTTTCCGACGCGCGTGGGGGGGCACCCCGGCGCCGAGCCCGAGCCCCTCATCGGCCCGAGCTCGCGGTACTTCGTGCTGCGCTTCGCGGGCCCCATCGGCCAGCTCGACCTCACGTGGAACGTCGAGGGTTGAGCGTCGCTCCGCGCGGGGTGTAGCTTCGCCCGATGGATGTCATTCTGGAGCTCATCGACGACGCGACGGGGGAGGTCTTCGCCGAGTCGGAGGTCGCCCTCGACAGCCTCCCTCAATACTTCTCGCGCATGGACACGCGGCTCACGCTCGGCGACGCGGAGTACGAGGTCACGCACGCCGAGCCCGCCAACCGCGACGACATCGGCCTCGCGGGGCGCGTGCGCCTCAGGCTCCGCAAGGTGGCCTTCTCCGTCGATCCCAAGAAGGTGCTCTACAGCCTCCCGAGCATCGAAGACCTCTTGCCCCCGCGCGACCGCGCGGCCGAAGGGGCCGACGGCGCGCTCGACGTGGCGCCCGACGACTTTCGCCAGGTCGAGCTCGTGCGCGCCGCCCTCGAGGTCGACGTCGACGCCGAGCTCGAAGACATTCGCACCGTCATCGCCGGGCACCACCGCCCCGGGGGCTTCGACGCCATTCACGTGCGCAAGCGCGTCGGCGACCCGCTCGGCGACGCGGGCGTGACGCGCGCCGAGGTCGAGGCCGCGCTCGGCGCGAAGGGGCGCCCCCTCGCGCTGCGCGGTCAGTCGGGCGTGGTGCGCGGCGGCTTCGCCATTCCGCAGGCCGAGTCGATGGTGTACGGCATCGAGCACGAGGGCACGCTGGTGGTGCTGTGCGCGCACGGCGACTACCGCGAGGTGGCCGGCGCGCTGCACCCCATCGCGCGCAAGTATGGCCTCCTGCTCGTCGACTGGTGCGGCACGCGCTGCCTCCGCGCGCACGAAGACGGCTTCGTCGCGTAGCGTTTCGTCGACCCTACAATCGCGCAACGGTTGCCGTCGGGCGTGTCGTTCGTGCAATCCGTTCGAGCACGTCGGGCGTAGTCTCCGCGCCTTCCAGCTGGAGACCGACCATGACCAATCTGCGCGTACTTCTTCTCTCCTCGGTGTGTCTCGCGGGCCTCGCGACGGGCTGCGACGACGCCGCTTCTGATTCCGACGCCGCTGCGCCGTCCGACGTGAGCACCGACACCGCGGTCGACGCCACCCCCGACGCGGCGCCCGACGCCACCGTCGACGCCGCGGCCGATGTCACCGCCGACACGACGCCAGCCGACGTCACCGCCGACGTCACCGCCGATGCGACGCCCGCCGACGTCACCGCCGACGCGGCGCCCGCCGACGTCACCGCCGACGCGGCGCCTGCGGATGTTGTCACCGCCGACGCCGCGATCGACGTGGCGCCCGCCGATGCGGGCACCGAGACGGTGTTCGAAGCCACGCTCAGCGGCGCGCAGGAGGTGCCCGTCGTCACGACGACGGCCTCGGGCACGGCGACCATTACGCTCAATGCCGCGCGCACGGTGATCTCGTACGTGGTGCGCCACACGATTCCCACAGCCACCGCGGGGCACATTCACATCGGCGCGCCGGGCACCAACGGCGGCGTCGCGGTGCCCTTCACGAGCGTCGGGGCCGAGATCACGGGCATGGCCACGGTGACGCCCGCGCAGGTCGCGAGCCTCGAGTCGGGCGAGATGTACGTGAACCTGCACACCACGGCGAACCCCGGCGGCGAGCTCCGCGGGCAGGTGCTCCGCCGCGGCGAAGAGCTCTATGTGGCGCCCCTCACGGGCGTGCAAGAGGTGCCGCGCGTCACCACCACGGCGACGGGCACCGCGTCGGTGATCTTCAACCCCGCCACGGCGACCGTGCATTACCGCGTCGCCACCACGCTCACGCCCGCGGCCGCGCACATTCACCGCGCGATGGCGGGCGTCGCGGGCCCCGTGGCCTTCCCCCTCATGCCCGTCGGCGCCACCATCGACAACTTTCAGACCGTGACCCCGGCCGACGTCGAAGCGCTCCGCAGCGGCCTCTTCTACGTGAACCTGCACACGGGGGCGAACCCCGGCGGCGAGCTCCGCGGGCAGCTCCTCACGCCGGGCACGCAGCTCTTCGTGGCCAACCTCACGGGCGGGCAAGAGAACCCGCCGGTGACCACCACCTCCACGGGCAACGCCATGGTGCTGCTCAACTACGCGCGCGACACCGTGCGCGTGGCGCTCACCACCACGGCCACCGCCATGGCTGCGCACCTCCACCGCGGCGCGGGCGGCGTCAACGGCAGCGTCGCGGTGCCCCTCACCGCGTCGGGGAGCGATTTCGTCGGCAACGCGGCCGTCACCGCCGCCGACGCGACGCTCATCGAGGCGGGCGGCATCTACGCCAACGTGCACACCGCGGCCAACGCGGGCGGCGAGGTGCGCGGCCAGGTGCTCCGCCCCGGCGAGGTGCTCTACACGGCGGCGCTCAGCGGCGCCAACGAGGTCCCCGCGGTGACCACCACGGCGTCGGGCAGCGTCGCGCTGATCCTCAACGCCGCGGGCACCGCGGTCCTCTACTCGGGCGTGCTCGCGGGCCTCACCCCCACGGCCGCGCACATTCACGAAGCGGCCGTCGGCATGGCGGGCCCCGTCGCGTTCCCGCTCACGTTTACGCCCACGTCGCTCGCGGGCACCCTCACGGTCACGCCGGCGAACGTCACCACCGCCAACGCGGGCGGCTACTACGTCAACGTGCACACCGCCGCCAACCCCGGCGGCGAGCTCCGCGGGCAGATCACCCGCCGCTGACCGTTGCGCGCGGCGCGCTGTGTGGCGCGCCGGTTTCGCGAACCCGAGCGCTGTCGTAAGGTCACGGCATGACGCAGGGCGCGCGCACACGCATGGGTCACGGTCCGTTTCGACCCGACCAGCTGCACTCGGGCGATCCCTACGAACTCTCGGAAGGGCATGCGATCTATTGCGCGCCCACCGGCGGCGACGGTGCAGGGCCCAACCTCCGCGGCGGATTCGTGATCGACACCGACCCGCGGGTGAAGAGCGCGGGCGTCGACGCGGGGTTTCAGCTCGGGCCGCTCACGATGCGCGCGCCCGACGTCGCCGCGGGAGACTTCGCCGAGCGCCCCGGGTGGGTGCAGGGCGTTCCGCCGCTCGCGATCGAGTACGCGAGCGTCGGGCAAGACGAGCACGAGCTCCGCGAGAAGATCGACGACCTCCTGCGCGCGGGCACGCAGCACCTCTGGGTGGTGCGGCTCACGGGGCCCCGGCGCGTCGAGGTGTACGAGCGCGGCGGCGCGATGCGCACGGTGCTCGCGGGGCAGACGCTCACGGCGCCGGGTGTGCTGCAGAACGAGGTGCCCGTCGAGGCGCTCTACGACCGCGAGGCGGCGCACGAGGTGGCGCTGCGCAACCTGCTCCAACGCAAGGGGTACGAGAGCCTCGAGGCGCTGCAGCGGCACGAGCGCGAAGAGGGCGCGCTGGTCGCGCGACGGGCGATGCTCCTCACGCTGCTGGCCGCGCGAGGCGCGGTCAGCGAAGCGCAGCGCGCGCGGGTGCAGGCGTGCGCGCAGGCCGCCGAGCTCGACGCGTGGTTCGCGCGCGCGGTGGCGGGCGAAGACGCGGCGGCGATCGTCGGCTGAGCCCACGGCTTACACGTCATGTTTGTCGGCTTACATGACATGTAAGCCGCGCACCCCGCGCGATCGTGCGCCGTCGAATCGAAAGCACCCGCCGAGAGCCTGTTGGGGTTTACACTCACCGCGTGGCCGCGACCGGAGACACCGCTGCGCCTCGCCGGGGTTTGTGGGCGTGGTGGCGTCGGCGCTTCGCGCGCGTCGGTGCGCCCGAGGCCGCGGTGCCGCCCCCCGTCGAGGCGCCGGGCTTCTCGCCCGCGGCGCTGGCCTCGCTGCCTGCGCCGACCGCCGTCGAGGCGCCCTGGGAGGGGGCGCTCGCGCTCCCGTCGGCCTCGCCCGACGAGGCCCGCAAGGCCGCCCTCGAGCACCTGTGGCGGTCGCTCGATGCCGTGAAGCGCGAGGCCGATCGGGCCTTTCTGTTGAAGCTCTCGCGCGAGTGCGGGGCGAGTCGCGTCGACTTTCCGCTGTTTCCTGATGCGGCGCTGCAGCTCGACGCGGCGCTGCGCGGGCGCGACCCCGACGTCGACGAGGTCGCGCGCATCGTACGGCGCGAGCCCGACCTCGCGCGGCGCGTGTGGCAGGAGGCCAACGGCGCGTTCTTTCTGCGCAAGGCCGCCACGCTCGACGAGGCCATCGTGCGCGTGGGCTTCGACGCCCTGTGGCGCATCGGCATGCGCGCCTGCATGAACGCGCCGGTGTTTCGCGTGCGCGGCTTTCAACACGAGGTGAACCACGCGCGCGCCGTGTCCATCGTGACCGCCGACGTGGCCGAGTTCGTCGCGCCGGGGGGCGACGTGTTCATGGCCGGGCTCCTCCACGCGATCGGCAAGCTCGTGGTGTACCGCGCCGCGAGCGCGCGGCCGCCCGCCGCCGAGCCCGACGCGGCCCTCGTGCGCGCGGTGGCGCGCGTGCTCCACCCCACCCTCGGGGTGCTCGTGGCCGACGCGTGGAAGCTGCCGCCCGCCGTGGTGTCGGCCATCGCGCACGCCTCGTACCCCGAGCGCGCCGCGGGCGACGAGCGCGAGGCCGCGCGGGCCGTTCGCGCGGGGTGCATCGCCGCGTACACCGCCGCCGAGGCGCGCGCGGGCCGCGACGTCGGCGGCCTGCGCGCGCTGCTCGCGCTGCCGG
>CAISKJ010001610.1 GCA_903885885.1 uncultured delta proteobacterium | reverse complement strand
GTTGATGCCCCCGAAGGCGACCCTGCGCGAAGCGTACGGCGTGAGCGAGCGGTCGTAGCGGGCGGGGCAGGGGCCGGGAAAGGCCTGCGCGGCGCGCTCCCACCCGACGAGGGCGAGGGTGGCGGTGCGCATCCCGGCGCCTTCGAAGCCCACGCGCGGCAGGAGGAGCCACGCGTCGTCGAGCCTGCACCCCGCGCCGTAGAAGGTCTGCGCGAGCCCCGTGGGGTCGCGGGTGCCGATGATGGAGCTGTACTCTCCGTCGGACTCGACCACGTCGTAGCCGTCGCGGTCGGGGTTGAACTCGCCGAAGGGCGCGAAGTCGAAGGAGTGCACCGTGCGGCCGTCGGGGCGCGGATAGCTGTCTTTGCGCTGGTACCCGAGGGGCGCGCCGGGGCCCGGCTGATCGTGGCGGTGGTAGGGCAGCGCCTCGCCGACGCGGAGGTCGCGCGGGCTCGCACCCGCGGGGCATCCGTCCCACGGATCGTCGGAGAGGAGCGTGCCGTCGGCGGTGACGCACACGTCTTGAATGAGATAGTCGTCGAGCGTCGCGGGCATCGGCGGTGCGACATCGGCGGGAGGCGCGTCGGGCGCAGAGGCATCGACGCGCGGGGTGTCACTGGTGGGCGCGTCGCTGGGCGCGGTGTCGTTCGTGGGCGTCGCGTCGATGGGCGTCGCGTCGATGGGCGTCGCGTCGATGGGCGCCGCGTCGATGGGCGTCGCGTCGATGGGCGCCGCGTCGATGGGCGCCGCGTCGATGGGCGCCGCGTCGGTGGCGTCGGTGGGCTTCGCTGCGTCGTCGGGGGCGACCTCGCGGTCTTGTCCGTTGGCGCAGCCGAGGAGCGCGACGATCAACGCGAGGTGACGGCCGTTCATGGGCCCGGAGGGTAGATCAGCGCGCCCCCAACCGCCTACGCCGCGATGCCACGTCGCGAAGATCGCACGCGCGCGGAGCGGCTGTTGACGCCGACGCGCAGCGCCCATCAGCATGCGCGCCATGAGCTGGCGAATGGGCCTCGTGGTGGTGCGCCCCGAGACACAGTTGAAGACGCTGCGCGCGGTGGTGCGCGACCTGTACCCGGGCGCGACAGTGAGCGCGCGGTTCCCGTGCCTCGACAAGGCCGACCTGCTGTCGTTCGAGGAGGCCGCGCTGGGGCGCGTCGACGACGTCGCCGTGCTCATCAGCGAGCTCATCGTCGGAGAGATGTATCTCCCGAGCGACGCGTCTGACGGGGAGTCGCCGCTGCCGGAGTCGTGGCAGAAGATGCTGCAGACGTCGGAGAGCGTGCTGGTCAGCTTCGTCGACACGGTGGCCAACGTGCAGTGGTTTCAGCTCTACCGCGGGGGCGCGCTGCTCGCGTCGGAGACCTGCGACGAGGAGAACGGGCGCAGCCTCTGGCGCCACGACGACGCGCCCGCGTACATCGTGCCCGGGAGCCGCGACGAGAGCGAAGCGGAGTGGTTTGAACTCGTGGCGGGGTTTCTCGGGCGCCCCTACCAGAAGCTCTCGGCCCACCGCACGCAGTGGGAGCGCTGGCGTCTGCTGTGACCTCTGCGTCGCGCGCGGCGACGCGCAACCCGGCGACGACGCGCGGGCTCGCCGACCCGCCGTCCGCGCTCGCTCAGCTCTTCGCCTTGCGGGGCTTCTTGCCGAGCGCGGCGACTCCACGGGCGGTGAACGCGTCGTAGATGGCACCGTAGGTCCCGACATCCGCTTCACCCGGTCGGGCAGGGCGGGCGCATCAAAATCACTGTGATTCGCGAACGTTTCTGACGCGCTTCGTCGCCGCGGGTTGAAAACCCACGGCAACGTGCTGAGAGGAGGGAATCCATTCGAAGTCCGCGGCGGACTTTCAATGGGAAGTCCGCGGCGGACTTCAGGCGCGTTTTCGATCTCCGCGTTGCCGTGGG